>NZ_VRVC01000094.1:0-20666 GCF_008040005.1 Methylobacterium sp. WL19 | reverse complement strand
CCGCCTGATCGCGGTCCTCTTAGCCGGAGCACCGATGCCGGACGACCTCGTCGGCCGCCTCGCCGGGGCGGGCTTTGCCGGGGTGATGATCGACACCGCCACCAAGGACGGCCGGCGCCTCGGCGACCTCCTGCCCGCCCCTCGCCTCTCGGCCTTCACCGCCGACGCCCGCCTCCACGGCCTGCTCTCCGGCCTCGCGGGATCGCTGACGATCGCCGACATCGCCGTCCTCGCCGCGCACCGGCCGGACTATCTCGGCTTTCGTGGCGGCCTCTGCTTCGGCAGCGACCGGACGCGCGGCCTCGACGCGGAGCGCGTGGCCCTGGCTGCGCAGACTCTTCGCGGGCTCGACCGGCGGAACGCGGCGTGACGGGCGCGCCTCCCACCATCGTGAAGCTCGGCGGCAGCCTCGTCTCAGACGCGGCGCGGCTCGGACGCCTTCTCGGCGCACTGGCGGATGGCGGCGAGGGCCGCTGCGTCGTCGTGCCGGGCGGCGGCCCGTTCGCCGATGCGGTGCGTCAGGCCCAGGGGCGACTGGGCTTCTCGGACGCCCTCGCCCACCGCCTCGCCCTCGACGCCATGGGCCGGATGGCGGAGGTGCTTTCGGAGGGCGAGCCGCGCCTCGCCATCGTGCGCAGCGTGAGGGAGGCCCGCTCGGCCGAGGCGTCCGTCATCTGGGACCCTGTCGCGCTGAAAGACGGGCACGCTTCCATCCCCGAGACCTGGGACGTCACGTCGGACAGCCTCGCCCTCTGGCTCGCCACCGAACTCGGGGCACCCCGCTGCATCCTGGTGAAATCCATCGATCGCCCGGCGGGTGCGAGCCTGTCCGACCTCGTCCGGATGGGCGTGGTCGACGCGGCCTTTCCCGCCTTCGCCGCGTCCTACGCTGGCGAGATCGTGATCCGGGGTCCGGGCGCGGACATCGTAAGGGCCGCCGCGTGAGCACGCCCGAACATCTCGTCTTCATCACCGGCCGGATGGCGAAGTCGCGCCTGGAGAAGGTCGCCGCGACCCTGCCGGCCGAGCGCTTCGCCTGGAGCATCGCCGATGCGGGCGTGAAAGTGGCGGCCCTGATGACCGAGGAGATCATCCGCCGTCGCGTGACGATCCCAGAGGGCGCCACGCGCATCGTCCTGCCGGGCCGCTGCCGCGCCAATCCGGAGGCGTTGTCCGCCCATTTCGGCCTGCCGGTGGAGCGCGGGCCGGACGAGGTGGTGGACCTTCCGGCCTATCTCGGCCTCGCGGGACGCAACGTCGATCTCTCACGCCACGATCTGCGCATCTTCTCCGAGATCGTCGATGCCTCGAAGATGACGCCTGAGCAGATCCTGGCCAAGGGCCTCGACCTGGCGCGACGCGGCGCGGACGTGATCGATCTCGGCGGCCTGCCCGACACCGAGTTCCCGCATCTCGAAGAGTGCGTGCGCCTGCTGAAAGGGGCGGGGCTGAAGGTCAGCGTCGATTCCTTCTCCCTCGACGAGTTGACCCGCGGGGCGAAGGCCGGGGCCGACTTTCTCCTCAGCCTCAACGAGGAGACCCTGGACCTCGCCTTCGAGACCGATGCGGTGCCGGTCCTGGTGCCGATGCGGCCCGACGACCTGCCCTCCCTCGACCGCGCCATCGAGCGCATGGAGAAGGCCGGCCGGCCCTACATGGCCGACCCGATCCTGGAGCCGATCCATTTCGGCTTCGTCGAGTCGATCACGCGCTATCACGAGACGCGCAAGCGCTGGCCCGGCATCGACATGATGATGGGCACCGGCAACCTCACCGAACTCACCGAGGCCGACAGCCTCGGTGTCACCGCCCTCCTGGTCGGCATGTGCTCGGAACTGTCGATCCGCAACGTCCTAATCGTGCAGGTCTCCAACCACACGCGGCGCACGGTGGAGGAGCACGACGCCGCCCGCCGGGTGATGTTCGCCGCAAAGGCCGATACCGCCCTGCCCAAGGGCTACGGACGCCAATTGCTGGCCTTGCACGACAAGCGCCCCTTCGTGCAGACCCCGGAGGAGATCGCGGCCCAGGCGGCGGAGGTGCGCGACCCGAACTACCGCATCGCGGTGGCCGAGGACGGCATCCACGCCTTCAACCGCGACGTCCACACGATCGGCACCGATGCCATGGCGTTCTTTCCCGATCTCGACGTCGCCGCCGACGGGGCCCACGCCTTCTATCTCGGTGGCGAGCTGACCAAGGCCGAGACGGCCTGGCGCCTCGGCAAGCGCTACGTCCAGGACGAGCCCCTGCGCTGGGGCGTCGCCGCGGACGAGGAGGTCGAGGACACCACCGCCTTCAAGAAGGCCGGGCATACCAAGCATTCCGGCCCCGGCGGCGCGGAGCGCACCACCCGCGATGCGACGCCCGTGGAGGCCGATGCCGGCAAGCCCGAATTGGTGGAATCCGGCGAGGCCAAGTCCTCAGACACCGAGGCCACGGGCGACAGGGGCGCGCGCATCGTCTGCGGCAAGCTCGTTCCCGCCGGCGAGTCCTGATCCGATGCCGCTGATCCTCGAGACCATCGTCACCACCACCTCGCCCGCGGGCGACCTGCATCTCGTGCCCTTCGGCCTCATCCGCGAGGGCGAGGAGTGGGTGCTCGCCCCATTCCGGCCCTCGCCCACCATCCTCAACCTCGACGCCAACCCGGTCTTCGCCGCGTCGAGCCCGAGCGACGTGCGGGTGATCGCCGGCGCGGTCACCGGGCGGCGCGACTGGGCGACCCTGCCCTGCGATCGCATCCCGGGCCGGCGCCTCGCCGAGAGCTTCGGCCATGCCGAGTTCGAGGTGATCGCTGTGGAGGACGATGCGACGCGCCCGCTCTACCGTGCCCGCATGGTACACAGCGCCAGCCACATGCCGTTCTTCGGCTACAACCGCGCTCAAGCTGCGGTGCTGGAGGCGGCGATCCTGTCGACGCGCCTGCACATGCTGGAGCCGGACAAGATCCTCACGGAGATGCGCTACCACGCCATCGCGATATCCAAGACAGCCGGGCCCGCCGAGCGCGAGGCCTGGGACTGGATCGAGGACAAGGTCGCCGCCGCCCTCGGGCGCGGCGAGCCGGTTCTCGCACGAGCCCCCCAAGCACCCTAGACGGTGCGTTCCCGAGGAGACAGGGTTGATGAGATTCAAGACGCTGGCCGCCGTGGCGGCGCTCGCCACGGTATCCTTTGCGGCGCAGGCCCATGGCCCGACCCGCCAGAAGGTCTCCCAGACCATCGAGATCAACGCCCCGGCCGACAAGGTCTGGGCCGTGCTCGGAAATTTCCAGGATGCCAGCTGGATTCCGGTCGTCGAGAAGACCGAGGGCAAGGGCGGCAACGAGGTCAAGGCCACTCGCGTCCTGACCCTCAAGGGCGGCGCCACGGTCGAGGAAGAGCTCGCCAAGTACGACGCCGAGAAGAAGACCTACATGTACCGGATCACCAAGGTGGACGTGAAGACGCTGCCGGTGAACGACTATTCCTCGACCATCGAGGTCGAGGGCGACGGCGCCAAGACCAAGGTCACCTGGCGCGGCGCGTTCTACCGCGGCTACATGAACAACGATCCGCCGCCGGACCTGAACGACGACGCCTCCAAGGCGGCCGTCCTCGGCCTCTACAAGGCCGGCCTGGATAACGTGAAGGCCAAGGCCGAGAAGGGCTCTTGAGCCTGTTTTGCCCTAGGGCCTCGGATCCGGTGGCTCGCACCGGACCGAGTGGCGACGCGCTCCTCCCTCCCCCTTGTGGGGAGGGACCGAGGGTGGGGGTGGCTCTGCCGGCCTCGGCAGCAGGAGGGTCGCCCGACCACCCCCACCTCCAACTCCTCCCCACAAGGGGGAGGAGAGTGGCGCAGGTCGTCGGCCTGCTCCTTACGCTGTTCACCGCCCCCGCCCTCGCCGACGAGGCCCTGGTCACGGCGCAGGGGGCCAACATTCTCGCCGTGGTCGATCTCGACACGCAGGTCGTCACCGCCCAGATCCCGGTGGACGGGGCGCCGGCCGGCATCGCCCTGTCGCCCGATCGCAAGACCGCCTACGTCACCCGCCCCGAGGGCCACGGCCTCGCCATCGTCGATCTCGACGCCCGCGCGGTGACGGGCACGCTCGCCCTGCCCGGCGGCCCGCTCGGCGTCGCCGTCAATCCGAAATCCGGGGCGGTCTACGTGGCCGACTGGTACGGCAGCCGGATCTTCGTGGTCTCGGCCGACGGTTCCAGGATCGAGACCGAGATCCAGGTGGGCGCCTCGCCCTCGGGCATCGCGGTGACGCCGGACGGCGCCACGATCCTGGTGGCCAACCGCGAGGGCAATTCCGTCTCCCTGGTCGATGCGGCCACCGCCACCGAGACGGTGAAGATCCCGGTGGGCGAGCACCCGTTCGGCATCACCCTCGATGAGACCGGCACCCGCGCCTACACCGCCAACGTCATGTCGAACGACGTCTCCGTCATCGATGTGGCCGGACGGCGGGAATTCGGCCGGGTCACCACCGGCGAGCGGCCCTATGTGGTGGCGCTGACCGCCACGCGGGGCTTCGTCACCGACCAGTATTCGAACACCGTGACGGTGTTCAACCTGAAGACCCTCACCAACGTGGCGGCCATCGAGGTGGGCGACCATCCGGAAGGCATCGCCGCCTCCCGCGACGGCAGCCTTCTCTACGTGACCAACTGGGGCTCGAACACCCTGGGCGTCATCGACGCGACGACGCTCAAGGTGATCAAGGACATCCCGGTGCCGGACGGCCCACGCTCGTTCGGGGACTTTTTGCGGTAGGGGGCGCATCCCCGCCGGCGGCGCATTCACACATGTCGCGGGATGCGCCGCCCTACCCTCCTCCCCCTTGTGGGGAGGAGTTGGAGGTGGGGGTGGTCGGGCGACCCTCGGCTTACGGAGGCTGGCGGAGCCACCCCCACTCCTGACCTCTCCCCACAAGGGGGAGAGGGACGCAAGAGGGACGGACACCCGTCCTCCCTACGACACCAGCGACACCGCTCCGCTGCCATGCCGCTCGATCCGGCCGTCGAGTTCGAGTTCCAGCAGCGTCGTCTGGACGATGCGCACACTGAGTCCCGCCGCGCGGGCGAGGTCGTCGGTGCCGATGGGGGTCGGGCTGAGATAGGCGATGAGGCGGGCGCGGTCGTCGGCGGGTTCCGCCTCCTCGGGCTCCAGACCCTCGATCTCCTCCTCCGCCTCGGGGGCCGGGCCGCCGATCCCGTCGAGCTCGTCCCAGAAGATCGGCGCGTCGGCGAGGTCGGGCCGGTCGAGGGCGAGCTGGCCGGTCCCCTGTTCGAAATCCCCGCGCCCGATCAGCGGCGCGATGGCGGAGGTGACGTGCTCCACCTCCGAGACCAGGGTCGCGCCCTGGCGGATGAGGTCGTTGGTGCCCTCGGCGCGCGGGTCGAGGGGCGAGCCCGGCACGGCGAAGACCTCCCTGCCCTGTTCCAGGGCAAAGCGCGCGGTGATGAGCGAGCCCGAGCGGCGCGCGGCCTCCACCACCACGGTGCCGTAGGCGAGGCCGGAGATGATGCGGTTGCGCCGGGGAAAGTCCCGGCCGCGGGGCTCCCAGCCCATGGGCATCTCGGCCAGCACCGCGCCGCCGGCATCGAGAATGCCCTCCACCAGGGCCTCGTGGTTGGCCGGATAGATCCGGTCCTGGCCGCCGGCGAGCACCGCCACCGTCCCCGAGCCCAGGGAGGCCTTGTGCGCGCGGGCATCGATGCCGCGCGCCAGCCCTGAGACCACGACGAGGCCGGCCTCGCCGAGGCCCCGCGCCAGACGCTCGGTGAAGCCGAGGCCGGCGGCCGAGGCGTTGCGGGAGCCGACGATGGCGATGGCGGGCCGGGAAAGGATCGCCGCCTGACCCCGGATCGCGATCAGGGGCGGCGCCGAATCGGCGGCCTGGAGCAGCTTGGGGTAATCGTCCTCGCCCATGGCCACGAGGCGGGCCCCGATCCTGGCCGCGGCCTCCAATTCGGCTTCCGCCTGCGCCCGCGTCACCGGCACGACGCGCTTGGCCCCGCGCTTCGCGAGGTCCGGCAGGGCTTCCAGCGCCGCGCCGGCTCCGCCGAAGCGGTTGATCAGGGTCCGGAAGGTGCGCGGGCCGACACCCTCGGTGCGGATCAACCGGAGCCAGTCGAGGCGCTGGGCGGGGTTGAGTTGCATGCCCCGGACCTCCTTCGACGGACTATCGGGTCAGCCCTTCTGCCCGATCCGCCCCTCGGAGCCGTCGAGCAGTCGGCGGATGTTGGGAGCGTGCTTCCACCATAGCAGGATCGCGAGCACGAGGAAGAGCAGCGCAACCGCAGGCTGTCCCGCCGCCCACAGGACGATGGGTGTCGCGGCCGAGGCGGCGAGCGCGGCGAGCGACGAGTATTTCAACGTGAAGGCGAGGCCGAGCCAGATCGCCGCGAAGGCGGCGAGGCCGATGGGGCTGAAGGCGAGGAGCACGCCGAGGAAAGTGGCGACTCCTTTGCCCCCCTTGAACCCGAGCCAGACCGAGAAGAGGTGGCCGAGGAAGGCGCCGAGCCCCGCCGCCAGAGCGGCACCCTCGCCGAAGCGGGCGGCCACCAGCACGGCGAGGGTGCCCTTCAGCGCATCGCCGAGCAGGGTCGCGGCGGCGAGCCCCTTGCGGCCGGTGCGCAGCACGTTGGTGGCGCCGATATTCCCCGAGCCGATGGCGCGGACGTCGCCGAGGCCGGCGAACCGCGTGACGATCAGCCCGAACGGGACCGAGCCGGCGAGATAGCCGCCGGCCAGACTCGCGAGCAGGAGCGGCCAGCCGGCATCGAGCAGAAGGGTCACGCCGCCGCCTCCGTACCCTGCACCGCCCGGAAGACGATGCGCCCGCCGACCATGGTCAGGATCGCCGCCCCCTGTAGCCGCGCCTCGTCGAAGGGCGAGTTCTTGGAGCGCGACTTGAGGCGCCGCTTGTCGAGCACGTAGGGCAGGTCGGGGTCGATCAGCACCAGATCGGCCGGCGCGCCGACGGCGAGGCGCCCGGCCTCGCGCCGCAGGATCGCCGCCGGGGTGACGGTGAGGGCCTCCAGCAGGCGAGGCAGCGCCACGTCGCCGGTATGGACGAGGCGCAGCGCCGCGCCGAGCAGGGTCTCGATGCCGAGCGCCCCATCGGCGGCCTCGGCGAAGGGCAGGCGCTTGGTCTCGACATCCTGAGGATTGTGATCGGAGACGATGACGTCGATCACCCCCTCGTTCAGGGCTTCCACCAAGGCGAGGCGGTCGGTCTCGTGCCGCAACGGCGGCGAGAGCCGGCAGAAGGTGCGATAATGGCCGATATCGCCCTCGTTGAGGACGAGGTTGTTCACCGAGGCGCCGCAGGTCACGGGCAGGCCGTCGTGCTTGGCCCGCCGCACGATCTCCACCGAATCGGCACAGGAGATCATGGCGGCGTGGTAGCGGCCGCCGGTGAGGCGCACGAGGCGGATGTCGCGCTCCAGCATCACCGTCTCGGCCTCCCGCGGGATGCCGACGAGGCCCAGCCGCGAGGCCATCTCGCCCTCGTTCATCACGCCCTCGCCGACGAGGTCGGGCTCCTCCACGTGCTGCATCAGCAGGGCGTCGAAATCGCGGGCATAGGTGAGGGCGCGGCGCATCACCTGGGCGTTGCGAACGGCCTTGAGGCCATCGGTGAAGGCGACGGCTCCCGCCTCCTGCAGCAGGCCGAACTCGGTCATCTCCTGGCCGGCCAGCCCCTTGGTGATGGCGGCGGCGGGCAGGACGGTGACGCAGGCCGTGTCGCGGGCGCGGCGCAGGACGAAATCGACGATGGCCGGCCCGTCGATGACCGGGTTGGTGTCCGGCATGCAGACCAGGGTGGTGACCCCGCCCGCCGCCGCCGCCGCGCTGGCGCTGGCCAAAGTCTCGCGGTGCTCGGCGCCCGGCTCGCCGACGAAGGCGCGGAGATCCATGAGGCCGGGGCTCAGGACATGCCCGCCGCAATCGACGATCTCTGCGCCCTCGGGGGCAGCGGGTGACGCGCCCCAGGCGATGTCGGCGATGCGGCCGTCGCGGACGAGGACATGCCCCGGCCCCTCACGGCTCGTGGCCGGATCGAGGAGGCTGGCGTTCATCAAGAGGAGAGGTCGAGAGATCATGGTGCAGCGTTATCGTGTGTTGGGCAGTCTTGCACCATGGAGCTTTCCACTGGCCGGTCGCGATTCATCGTGCCGCTCGACGTCTGTTGATGGCCCAACCCATCCAGCAAATGAGCCCGAACTGCAAAGCTAATAGCATCGGGGCGACTATGTCGCCTGACAGATCGAAAGCGATCCCAAGCGCTATCAATGCAAGGGCGCCGATAAAACCGGTGGCCATCCCGCGGAACAAGATGGTTGCCAAGTTGGGCGTATCGGTGAACCACCGCTCCAGCCAAAACCAGACACTCAGCATGTCGTCGGGGTTTCGCAACCCTCTCCATGGGAACGCGGCGTATGCGAATCTCGCCTCAATCGGCGGCCTCGCACCGAAGCTGCGCGGTGCCCGCCTGGTAGCGCCGCAGGTCACCGGCGCGCATGTTCTTGTGGTCGGCGCAGCAGCCATTCGCCTTGTGCGGCTTGCAGAGCAGGCAGCCGGCACGGGCGCTCTTGGGGCGTTTCCTTTTGTGGTGCATGGCAGCCTCCTGGGGATGGGGTGAAGCGCATGTGCCGTCACGCTCACGCGTTCGGCAGATGCGTCGCGAGGGCTTCGAGGACCGCCATGCGGACGGCGACCCCCATCTCCACCTGCTCGCGGATCAGGGATTGCGCCCCGTCGGCGATCTCTGACGAGATCTCGACGCCGCGGTTCATGGGTCCCGGATGCATCACCAGGGCGTCGGGCGCGGCCAGCGCCAGCTTCTCGGCATCGAGGCCGAAATAGCGGAAATACTCCTTCACCGAGGGGACGAAGGATCCGTTCATGCGCTCGCGCTGGAGCCGCAGCATCATCACGATGTCGCAGCCCTCGAGCCCCTTGCGCATGTCGGTGAAGACCTCGACGCCGAAGCGCTCGATCCCGGTGGGGAGCAGCGTCGAGGGGCCGATGACCCGCACGCGGGCGCCCATGGCCTGGAGCAGGATGATGTTGGAGCGGGCGACGCGGCTGTGCAGGACGTCGCCGCAGATCGCGACCCTCAAGCCCTCGATCCTCCCCTTGTTGCGGCGGATGGTGAGCGCGTCGAGGAGGGCCTGGGTCGGGTGCTCGTGGGCGCCGTCGCCGGCATTGACCACCGAACAATCGACCTTACGGGCCAGGAGATGCACGGCGCCGGCGGAGTGGTGGCGCACGACGATGATGTCGGGCCGCATGGCGTTGAGGGTGGCGGCCGTGTCGATGAGGGTCTCGCCCTTCTTCACCGAGGACGAGGCCACCGACATGTTCATGACGTCGGCGCCGAGACGCTTGCCCGCGAGTTCGAACGAACTCTGGGTGCGCGTCGAAGGCTCGAAGAACAGGTTGATCTGCGTGCGGCCGCGCAGGGTGGTGCGCTTCTTCTCCACCTGGCGGGAGAGGGACACGGCATCCTCCGCCCGGTCGAGGAGGGCCTCGATATCGGGGCGCGACAGCCCCTCGATGCCGAGAAGGTGCCGATGGGGGAAGGAGGCGGGTGCGACGGTCATTCTGAGACCATGGCTATAGGGAGGCGGACGGGGAGCGGCAAGGAGCGATGGGCCGGGGACCGGTCGCTTGCTGCCGCGGCGTGACGGGGGCGTGTAACCTTTCCGCCCCGTGGCTCGTAGTCTCCTTTAGAATGCGCCCTCCGGCTGACTCAGATGGGCGCGATTCGTGATCGAGGCCGGAGTCCGCCCCTTGGCAGCCAGCACGACGAGACGGCCCGACGAACGGATCGAGACGATCCGCCGCCGCTGGATCTTCCGCCACCCCGCGGTGATTCGGGCCGCCCACTGGATCAACCTCGTCTGCCTCGCCGTGCTGCTGATGAGCGGGCTGCAGATATTCAACGCCCATCCGGCCCTGTACTGGGGCTCGGCCTCGACCTTCGACGCGCCGCTCCTCGCCGTCACGAACGACGAGACGGCGGAGGGCGCGGCGCGAGGAATCGTCAGGATCGGCGATCACACGGTCGACACGACCGGCTGGCTCGGCCTCTCCACCGCGCAGGGACAGGCCACGGGCCGGGCCTTCCCCGCCTGGATCACCCTGCCGGCACACCAGGACCTCGCCACCGGGCGCCGCTGGCACTTCCTGTTCGCCTGGGCCTTCTTCATCAATGGGCTGATCTATCTCATCTACGGCATCGAGAGCGGCCAGCTGCGCCGCCGGATCGTGCCCCAGAGAGACCAGATCCGGCATCTCGGCGGCTCGATCCGCGAGCACCTCACCCTGACCTTCCCGAAGGGCGAGGAGGCCCGGCGCTACAACACGCTGCAGAAACTGAGCTACTTCGTCGTCATCGTCCTCCTCCTGCCGATGATGCTGCTCACGGGCCTCGCCATGTCGCCGGGTTTCAACGCCGTGCTGCCCCTGCCCGCCCTGTTCGGCGGCCGGCAATCGGCCCGGACCGTCCACTTCATCGTCACGAACCTGCTCGTGCTGTTCACCCTCGTCCACGTGGCGCTCGTGCTGGTCTCGGGGGCCTGGAACAACCTGCGCGGCATGGTCACCGGCTGGTTCGTCATCGAGACCACCAAGACCTCCGATCCGGGCAAGACCTCCTATCCGGGCAAGACCTCCTATCCGGGGAAGGGCCGATGACGCGCGCTCCCAACCGTCGCGGCATCCTCACCGGCGTGGCCGGCCTGCTGGGTTCCGCCGTCCTCGGCGGCTGCGATCGCATCGCCGGCAGCGATTGGGGCCGGCGCACGCTGAAGCTCGGGGAGGATGCCAACCTGTTCGTGCAGCGCCTCCTGCTGACGCCGACCTCCCTCGCCCACGAGTTCGACGAGGGCGACATCTCGCCCCGGTTCAAGCCGAACGGGACGATCGACCCTCCGGACGACGGCTACAAGGCCCTGGTGCAGGCCGGATTCGCGACCTTCAGACTGAGAGTCGACGGCCTCGTCGAACAGCCGCAGGACCTGTCCCTCGCGGACCTGCGTGCCCTGCCCTCGCGGACCCAGATCACCCGGCACGATTGCGTCGAGGGGTGGAGCGCCATCGGCAAATGGACGGGCGTCCCGCTCGGCGAAGTCCTGACCCGGGCGAGGCTGAAGCCGAACGCACGCTACGTCGTGTTCCATTGCGCCGACACGATGGAGATGGCCGGTGGCGGTCTCGAGGGCGGGGACGTGGCGGAGATAGAGGCCGGCGATGGCGGTCCGAACGGCCGTCCGATCCGGTACTACGAGAGCATCGACCTCACCGACGCCTTCCACCCGCAGACGATCCTGGCCTACGACATGAACGGCAAGGCCCTGCCCGTCTCGAACGGCGCCCCCTTGCGCCTGCGGGTCGAGCGCCAGCTCGGCTACAAACACGCCAAATACGTCATGCGGATCGAGGTGGTGGAGCGCCTGTCCGGGATCGGCGACGGCCAGGGCGGCTACTGGGAGGATCGCGGCTACGAATGGTATGCGGGGATCTGACGGGTACCGCATCTTGCAACGGCACCGCCTCCTCCCGATTTGACAACCCCGCGCCCTTGACCCACTTGTCCCCCGCAAAGCGCCGGGCCGACCATGGTGCCAGGCCACGTTCGAAGTCTTGCACACAATCTGTGAGTCCCGGTGGGAGAAACCCCGCCGGCTGCGAGTCCCGGCGGCAGCTCGGGCGCTGACGAGAGGCTGATCCGCACATGAAAGTCGTCGTCGTCGAGTCGCCGGCCAAGGCCAAGACGATCAACAAGTATCTCGGCCGCGACTACGAGGTGCTCGCCTCGTTCGGCCATATCCGCGACCTTCCCGCCAAGGACGGTTCCGTCGACCCGGAGGCGGATTTCCGCATGCTCTGGGAGCTCGACGACCGCGGCTCGAAGCGCGTTTCGGAGATTGTCAGGGCACTCAAGGGCGCCGATGGCCTGATCCTCGCCACCGATCCGGATCGCGAGGGCGAGGCCATCTCCTGGCACGTGGTCGAGGCCCTCAACGCCCGCAAGGCGATCAAGGGCATGCCGATCGAGCGCGTGACCTTCAACGCCATCACCAAGGCGGCGGTGGACACCGCCATGCGCAATCCGCGCCAGATCGACCAGGCCCTGGTGGACGCCTATCTGGCGCGTCGCGCCCTGGATTATCTCGTCGGCTTCAACCTCTCGCCGGTACTCTGGCGCAAGCTGCCCGGAGCCCGTTCGGCCGGCCGCGTCCAGTCCGTGGCGCTGCGCCTCGTCTGCGAGCGCGAGGGCGAGATCGAGACGTTCAAGCCCCGCGAGTACTGGTCGCTGGTGGCGACCCTGGTGACCCAGGACGGCGCGGTGTTCGAGGCGCGTCTCGTGGGTGCCGACGGCAAGCGCATCCAGCGTCTCGATGTCGGCAACGGCGAGGACGCCGCCGCGTTCAAGCGCGACCTCGAACTCGCCACGTTCCAGGTCGGCAGCGTCGAGGCCAAGCCCGCCAAGCGTCATCCGGCCCCGCCCTTCACCACCTCCACACTCCAGCAGGAGGCCTCGCGCAAGCTCGGGATGGCGCCGGCCCAGACCATGCGGGCGGCGCAGAAGCTCTACGAGGGTGTCGAGATCGGCGGTGAGACCGTGGGTCTGATCACCTACATGCGGACCGACGGCGTCGACATGGCCCCCGAGGCCATCGCCGACGCACGCCGCGTCATCGGCAAGGAATACGGCGAGCGCTACCTCCCCGACGTCCCGCGCCGCTACAGCGCCAAGGCCAAGAACGCGCAGGAGGCCCACGAGGCCGTGCGCCCCACGGACATGAGCCGGCTACCCAAATCCGTAGCCCGCTATGTGGATGCGGAGCAGGCCAAGCTCTACGACCTGATCTGGACCCGCACGGTGGCGAGCCAGATGGAATCGGCCGAGCTGGAGCGCACCACCGTCGACATCGTCGCCTCCGTCGGCCCTCGTAGGATCGAGCTGCGTGCCACCGGTCAGGTGGTGAAGTTCGACGGCTTCCTCACCCTCTACCAGGAGGGCAAGGACGACGAGGAGGACGAGGACGGCAAGCGCCTGCCGCCAATGAAGGCGGGCGACGCGCTCAAGCGCGAGCGTATCGTCTCGACCCAGCATTTCACCGAGCCGCCGCCGCGCTTCTCCGAGGCCAGCCTCGTGAAGCGGATGGAGGAACTCGGCATCGGCCGGCCCTCGACCTATGCCGCCGTGCTGCAGACCCTGCGCGACCGCGAATACGTTCGGATCGAGAAGAAGCGCCTGGTGGCCGAGGACAAGGGGCGCCTCGTCACCGGCTTCCTGGAAAGCTTCTTCAAGCGCTACGTCGAGTACGACTTCACCGCCGATCTCGAGACCCAGCTCGACCGGGTCTCCAACGCCGAGATCGACTGGCGCGAGGTGTTGCGCGATTTCTGGAAGGACTTCTCGGCCGCGATCTCCGGCACCAAGGAGCTCCGCGTCACCGAGGTACTCGATGCCCTGAACGACCTCCTCGGGGCGCATATCTTCCCCGAGAAGGCGGACGGCTCGAACCCGCGCACCTGCCCGACCTGCGGCAGCGGTCAGCTCTCGCTGAAGCTCGGCAAGTTCGGTGCCTTCGTCGGTTGCTCGAACTATCCCGAGTGCAAGTATACCCGCCAGCTCGCGGCCAACGCCGTTGAGGGCGAGGGCGACGGCACCTCCGGCGGCGGTCAGCCCGGCACGCGGGTGCTCGGCGACGATCCGGTCACCGGCATGTCCGTCACTTTGCGCGATGGGCGCTTCGGTCCCTTCGTCCAGCTCGGCGAAGCCTCCACCGACAAGGAAGCGCCCAAGCCCAAGCGTTCGTCCCTGCCGAAGGGATTGAGCCCCTCCGACGTCGATCTGGAAAAGGCGCTGCGTCTCCTCGCCCTCCCCCGCGAAGTGGCGAGGCACCCTGAGAGCGGCGAGCCGATCCTGGCCAATCTCGGCCGGTTCGGTCCTTACGTGCAGCATGGGAAGATGTACGCCAATCTCGGCCGCGACGACGACGTGCTGGAGATCGGCGCCAACCGCGCCATCGACCTCATCGTCGCCAAGGAGCAGGGCGGCGGACGCCGTGGCCCGGCCTCCGATCCCGGCCGGGCGCTCGGCAACCATCCCGAGACCGGCAAGGCCATCGTGGTGAAGTCGGGCAAGTACGGCCCCTACGTCACCGACGGCACCACCAACGCGACGCTGCCCAAAACGCTCGCCGCCGACGACATCGCCCTGCCCCAGGCGCTGGAGCTGATCGCCGCCCGCGAGGCGGCGGGCGGCGGCAAGAAGAAGGCCCCGGCCCGCAAGACGGCGACCAAGACCGCCGCCAAGGCGGGAACGGCGAAGGCTCCCGCAAAGAAGGCGGCGGGGACCAAGGCGGCAGCCGGGACGGCGGCGAAGAGCACGGCGACCGCTGCCAAGACGAGCACTCCCAAGACCACCACTCCCAAGACCACCACGGCAAAGAAGCCGGCGGCAAAGACGGCCGCACGCAAGAAGGCCTGATCCGTCGACTCGTCGAGGATCGGGTCGTCGCGGCTCTCTCCCCGCATGCGGGGAGAGAGGATGCGCTTTTACGAGCGACCGGGACAAGGACCGTTGAGCGTTATGGCCCTGGACGCCGGGGCGGATTGCGCTATCGCTCGCGCCCGAGGAAACGGCGAGACACGGGCGGCCCTACGCGATGCGCTCTCTGAAGGTCCGGTTCGCGCTGCTGCTCGGCGGCGCCGCGTTGCTGGTGATCCTGGCGGCGCTCGGGGTGCTGGGCTCCATCGGCGCGGCCGAGCGCACCATCGACCGGACGCTCGCGGCGCAGGCGCGGCTCGAACTCCTGGTGGAACTGTCCGGCCGCATGACCCAGTACGGCCTCGCCGCGCTGGAGACGGTGAGCAACCCGGACGCCCAACCTGAAGGGCTCGCCATCGCCCGCACCAATGTCGACCGGGCGCTTGTCGCCGTCGACGAGGCGCTGGGCAAGAGCATCGCCGTCAGCGACGATCCCCTCGACCGGATGCAGTACGCCGCGCGCACGCGGCCGCTGGCCCAGCTCCGCTCGGCCCGCGCCATCCTCGACCGGCAGGTCTCCCAGGTCCTGCGCCAATCCGAGGAGGATCAGCGGCGCAATTCCATCCGCGGCGCCCTGAACGGGTTCGGCGCCATGACCGGCCAGCCGCTCTCCTTCCTCATCGAGGTGGAGCGCCGCTCGATGATCGCGGGTTCGGACGAGGCGCGCCAGCTCTCAGCGACCCTGCGGATCGCGTCGCTCGCCGCCGTCATCCTGGCACTGGCCCTGGTCTTCGTCCTGTACCGGGCGGTGACCCGACCAACCTTGGCGCGGATCGAGGCGGTGCGCCAGGCGGCAGGTGCCGTCGGGCGCGGTGAGCTCGACACGCGCCTCTCGGTGGCGACGCGGGACGAGCTCGGCCTGCTGGTGGCGAATTTCAACCGCATGGCCGCACGCCTCGCCCGGCGCGAAGGGCGGCTCGCCGCCGACCGCGCCGCCCTCGAGGACACGGTGGAGGCGAGGACCACCGACCTGCGCGCCGCCAACGAGCGCCTGGAGGCGGTGGACCGCTCGCGTCGGCGCTTCTTCGCCGATGTCAGCCACGAGCTGCGCACGCCGCTCACCGTGATCCTCGGCGAATGCGACATCGCCGCCCGCTCGGCAGGCCGGGCGGGGGTCGATTACGCCCCGGTCTTCGCCACCATCCGCAAGCGGGCGCTGCGCCTGCAGCGCCGGGTCGAGGATCTGCTGCGGGTCGCGCGCTCCGAATCCGGCCAGATCGAGCTCGACCGGCGCGCCGCAAGCGCCCTCGCCATCCTCACCGACGCCGTGGACAGCGCCGCCTCCGAGGCGACGCGCCGGCGGGTGAGCCTCATCCTCGACCCCGCACCCCGCGACGCGACGCTTCTCGCCGACCGGGAATGGCTGCGGCAGGTGGTGGAGAGCCTGATCGACAACGCCCTGCGGCACGCCACGGGGCTGACACGGGTGGTGGTCGCACTCGCCGTCGACGAGGCGCGTTCGGCCACGATCACGGTGACGGATGACGGGGCTGGCTTTCCGGCGGCCGGTGCGGACCTGTTCGAACGCTTCCGGCGGGAAGGCCATTCGGGGGAATCGGGTTTCGGCATCGGCTTGGCACTGGCGCGCTGGGTGACGGAGCGCCATGATGGGGCGATCAACCTCGGGGCCGGCGAGGACGGGACGGGCGCGCGCGTGACGCTCGTCCTGCCCGTCCTCGACCTCGATCCCGAGGACGGACGAGAAACGAAGCGGAAGGACGGCGCCGCATGACGCGAGTGCTCATCGTCGAGGACGACAGCGACATCAGGGCCATGCTGGCGCGGGGCCTGGAGGCCGAAGGGTTCTCCGTGGGGGTGGCCGGCTGCGTCGACGACGCCCTCACCTCCGCCCGTGACGAGGCACCCGGTGCGGTCGTCCTCGACATCACCCTGCCCGACGGGTCGGGCCACGACGTCTGCCGCTCCCTGCGTGAGGGCGGCTATCCCGGCCCGATCCTGTTCCTCTCCGCCCGCGACGAGGTCCGCGACCGGGCCGAAGGCCTGGCGCTCGGGGCCGACGACTACATCGTCAAGCCCTTCGTTTTCGACGAGCTGCTGGCCCGCCTGCAGACGCACCTCCTGCGCCGCAAGGAATCGGACCAGCCGCGCACCATCGTCACCGCCGGAAAGCTCGTCCTCGATCTCAACATCCGGCAGGTCTCCCTCGGGGATGCGACCGCGCGCCTCACGCCCCGCGAATCGGAGTTGTTGGCCCTGTTGATGGACAAGGCCAACCAGCCGGTGTCGCGCGGGGACATCTTCGACAAGCTCTGGGCCGGCCAGGGCGGCCTGTCGCTGAATGTCGTCGACGTCTACGTGGGTTACCTGCGCACCAAGCTCTCGGATTTCGTCCGCTTCGGCGGTCCGGTCATCGTCACGGTGCGGGGGCGCGGCTTCATGCTCGACCTGCGGGGCCAAGATTTCCGCCATTGAGCGTGATGCGTTTTCTCGCCGTATCGCGGGACGATCCGGCAATTTATCGCTTGAAGAGTCCGGTGGAATTGTCGATATAGCTCCCGCGACAGAAATGACTGCGCCGTCAGTGTCTTAGGATCTCCTTAATACGAGATCCGGATGCTGCTGACGTCCAAGAAACATACCGAGGAGAAACACCATGACCTGGGCTGCCCCCGTCGTTTCCGAGATCTGTGTCGGCATGGAAGTCACCAGCTACGAGTCGGCTGAGATCGACACCTTCAACTGAGATATCGCGTCGCGCGTGAGGATCGAGGCAGCGCCGGTTCAGCCATGCATGTCGTGATCCTCGGCTCGGCCGCGGGCGGCGGCCTTCCCCAGTGGAATTGCCGCTGCCCCATCTGCTCGCTCGCCCGGGAGGATTCCTCCAGGGTGCGCCCACGAACCCAGTCGAGCATCGCCGTGTCGCCCGATGGCGAGCGGTGGCTCCTGGTGAACGCCTCCCCGGACATCCGGCAGCAACTCTTCGACAATCCGGCGATGCATCCGCAGGAGGGCCTGCGTCACTCGCCGATCCATGCCGTGCTCCTCACCAACGGCGATGTCGACCACGTGGCGGGGTTGCTGACCCTGCGCGAGGGCCAGCCCTACACACTCTACGCCACCTCCGGCATCCTCGATTCCGTCAACGCCAACCGGGTCTTCGACGTGATGGCGGCCGACGTGGTGACGCGCGAGAAGATCGCGCTCGAGCACGCGTTCGAACCGGTCCCCGGCCTCACCGTCACGCTGTTCGCGGTGCCGGGCAAGGTGCCGCTCTGGCTCGAGGACGAGACCATGGAGATCGGCGCCGAGACCGAGACGACGGTTGGCGCGATGATCGAGGCGAATGGGCGCCGCCTCGCTTACATTCCCGGCTGCGCGCGCGTCACGGACGGGCTGAAGCAACGCATCTCGGGCGTCGATGCGCTTCTGTTCGACGGGACGGTGCTCCTCGACGACGACATGATCCGCGCCGGGGTCGGCGTGAAGACCGGATGGCGCATGGGCCACGTGCCGATGACGGGACAGGGCGGATCGATCGCGGCGCTGGCCGAGGTGGAGATCGGCAGCCGGGTCTTCGTCCATATCAACAACACCAATCCGGTGCTGGTAGAGGGCTCCGCCGAACGGAGATCGGTGGAAGCCGAGGGCTGGACAGTGGCCCATGACGGGTTGACCCTGTCACTCTAGCCGAATGCACGGCTGGCATTTTAATGCCGCCGCCTTATATTGTGTCCAATGGGATTGTGCGTTCGTTATCCGTGGTCTTCACGGCTGTCGGCGCCATCTGTAAGAAAAGTTCCGACCGTCGCCCTTCGTCGAAACGCCGAGCCACGCCATGACCGCGCCCTTCCCCACGCCCAAGACCGACGCGTCCCAGCGCCTGCTCAGCCCCGAGGAACTCGAGACGGCGCTGCGCGACATCGGCGCACGGCGCTATCACAACCTGCATCCGTTCCATCGCCTGTTGCACGACGGCAAGCTGAACAAGGATCAGGTCCGGGCCTGGGCGCTCAACCGCTATTATTACCAGGCGATGATCCCGGTGAAGGACGCCGCCGTGCTCGCCCGCATGGAGGATGCGAGCCTGCGACGCGTGTGGCGCCAGCGCATCGTCGACCATGATGGCGACGCGCCCGGAGACGGCGGTATCGAGCGTTGGCTGAAACTCGCCGAGGGCGTCGGTTTCCGTCGCGACTACGTGGAATCGACGCAAGGGATCCTGTCGGCGACCCGCTTCTCGGTGGATGCCTACGTGCATTTCGTGAAGGAGCGCTCGCTGCTGGAGGCCATCGCCTCCTCGCTCACCGAGATGTTCTCACCGACGATCATCTCCGAGCGCGTGGCCGGAATGCTGAAGAACTACGATTTCATCACCAAGGACACGCTGGCCTATTTCGACAAGCGCCTGACCCAGGCCCCGCGCGATGCGGAATTCGCCATCGACTACGTCAAGCAGCACGCCACGACACCCGAACTGCAGCGTCAGGCCATGGCCGCGCTGACCTTCAAGTGTAACGTGCTCTGGACGCAGCTCGACGCGCTCTACTTCTCCTACGTGGCTCCGGGCATGACCCCGCCGGATGCCTGGACGCCCGGCACCGGCCTCGTCGCCGAAGTGGCGCAGGCGGCCGGCACCGGCACGGTCCGGTCGGGCGACGTGCCACGCCTGCCCCGTGGCGTGCGCCTGCGGCACGACGAGGTCCGCGGTCAGCATGTGCTGCTGGCGCCCGAGCGCACCTTCGACCTCGACGCCAATGCCGTGGCGGTCCTGTCGCTGGTCGATGGCCAGCGCAGCGTGCGGGACATTGCGGTGAAGCTCGCCGAGACCTTCACCGCCGACCCGGACGTGATCGAGGCCGACGTCCTGGCCATGCTCAACGACCTCGCCACGAAACGGGTTCTGGAGCGATGAACGCCATCACGCCGAATACCCCTACCCTGCCGGCTCCGGTCGGGCTCCTCGCGGAGCTGACCCATCGCTGTCCCCTGCGCTGTCCCTATTGCTCGAACCCGCTCGAACTCGACCGGCGCTCGGGCGAGCTGGACACGGCGACGTGGCAGCGGGTGCTGACGGAAGCGGCGGGTCTCGGCGTGCTGCATGTCCACCTCTCCGGCGGCGAGCCCACGGCCCGCAGCGACATCGTCGAGATCACCCAGACCTGCGCCAAGCTGGGCCTGTATTCCAATCTCATCACCTCGGGCGTCGGCGGCGCCCTGGCCAAGCTCGACGCCCTCTACGACGCGGGCCTCGACCACGTGCAGCTCTCGGTGCAAGGCGTCGACGCGGCCAACGCGGAGAAAATCGGCGGCCTGAAGAACGCTCAGCCGCAGAAATTCGCCTTTGCCGAACGCGTGACGCAGCTCGGCCTTCCGCTGACGCTGAATTCCGTGATCCATCGGGGCAATATCCATGAGGTCGAAGGCTTCATCGACTTGGCCGTCAAGCTCGGCGCCAAGCGCCTGGAGGTCGCCCATACCCAGTATTACGGCTGGGCCTATGTGAACCGCGCCGCCCTGATGCCGGACAAGGCCCAGGTCGATCAGTCGATCCGCATCGTCGAGGCGGCGCGCGAGCGGCTGAAGGGCCAGCTCGTCATCGATCTCGTCGTTCCCGACTACTACGCGAAATACCCCAAGGCCTGCGCCGGCGGCTGGGGCCGCAAGCTGATGAACGTGACGCCGGCCGGTAAGGTGCTCCCCTGCCACGCCGCCGAGACCATCAAGCATCTCGAATTCTGGTACGTCTCCGACCATTCGCTCGCCGATATCTGGGCGAACTCCCCGGCTTTCACCGCCTATCGCGGGACGGACTGGATGAAGGAGCCCTGCCGCTCCTGCGATCGGCGCGAGAAGGATTGGGGCGGCTGCCGCTGCCAGGCGCTGGCTCTGGCCGGCGATGCCGCGGCCACCGACCCGGCCTGCTCGCTTTCTCCGCTCCATGCGAAGGTGCGGGAACTCGCCACGGAAGAGGCGGCCGAGACGCCGCCCGATTATGTCTACCGGACGATCGGCAGCAACGTGGACCGCGCTGCGCCGCCGCCCCTGAAAGAGGATGCTCCCCTGTGAAGCCCGTTCTCGTCGCGTTCGCCCTGTCGTTTGCCGGTCTGCCCGCCCTGGCGCAGGGCACGCCCCCGGC
>NZ_VRVC01000093.1:0-20677 GCF_008040005.1 Methylobacterium sp. WL19 | reverse complement strand
CGCCACCCGACTCCGCCAGGACCTTCGTGATCGCCGCCGTCAGCGACGTCTTGCCGTGGTCGACGTGACCGATCGTGCCGATGTTGCAGTGCGGCTTGGTGCGGGCAAACTTCTCTTTGGCCATCGTAGCCTCCGTAATCTCAGTGTTTCAGGTGATGCTGCTGCGGTCCGGAAAAGGCGGGAAGCCTTAAGCGTACTTCGCGACGACCTTCTCGGCCTCGCCGCGCGGCACCTCTTCGTAATGGTCGAATTGCATCGTGAAGTTCGCGCGGCCCTGGGAGAAGGACCGCAGCTGGTTCACGTAGCCGAACATGTTGGCCAGCGGCACCATCGCGTTGATGACGTTCGCATTGCCGCGCATGTCCTGGCCCTGGATCTGTCCACGGCGGGAGTTCAGATCGCCGATCACCGAACCGGTATACTCTTCCGGCGAGACGACCTCGACCTTCATGACCGGCTCGAGCAGAACCGATCCGCCCTTCTGGAGGGCTTCACGGAGCGCCGCACGGGAGGCGATTTCGAAGGCCAGGGCCGACGAGTCGACATCGTGATAGGCGCCGTCGATCAGCTCGACCTTGATGTCCACCACCGGGAAGCCGGCGAGGATACCGGCACCGAGCACCGAGTTGAGGCCCTTTTCGACGCCCGGGATATACTCCTTGGGCACCGTGCCGCCGATGATCTTCGAGGAGAACTCGAAGCCCTTGCCCGGCTCGTTCGGCTCGACCACGAATTTCACCCGAGCGAACTGACCGGTACCGCCGGTCTGCTTCTTGTGGGTGTAGTCGATCTCGGTGCGCTTCGTGAGCTTCTCACGATACGCCACCTGCGGCTGGCCGATATTCGCGTCGACCATGTAGGTGCGGCGCAGGATGTCGACCTTGATGTCGAGATGGAGTTCGCCCATCCCGCGAAGGATGGTCTGGCCCGATTCCTGGTCCGTGGAGACGCGGAACGAAGGATCCTCAGCGGCGAGCTTGGCGAGAGCGATGCCGAGCTTCTCCTGATCGGCCTTGGACTTCGGCTCGACCGCGATCTCGATGACGGGCTCGGGGAACTCCATCTTCTCGAGGATGACGGCGTCCTTCGGGTCGCACAGCGTATCGCCGGTACGAGTTTCCTTGAGACCGGCCAGAGCCACGATGTCGCCGGTGAAGGCTTCCTTCACGTCTTCGCGGTTGTTGGCGTGCATGAGAAGCATGCGGCCGACACGCTCTTTCTTGTCGCGCGACGAGTTGATGACGTTGGCGCCGGATTCGACCTTACCCGAGTAGACACGGCAGAACGTGATCGTGCCGACATGCGGGTCGTCCATGATCTTGAACGCCAGCATCGAGAAGGGATCGCTGTCGGACGGATGACGAACGGTCTCTTCCTCGGTCTTGAAGTCGAGGCCCTTGATCTCGCCGCGATCGGCGGGAGACGGCAGGTAATCGACGACGGCGTCGAGCAGGGGCTGAACGCCCTTGTTCTTGAACGCCGAACCGCAGAGCACGGGGTGGAAGGCGCGACGCTGGACGGCCGTGCGCACGAGGCGATGCATCGTCTCGGCATCCGGCTCGACACCGTCGAGATAGGCCGACATGGCATCGTCATCCATCTCGACGCAGGCTTCGACGAGCTTGATCCGGTATTCGGCAGCCTGATCGGCGAGGTCGGCCGGGATCTCGGTCTCCGAGAAATCGGCGCCGAGCTTCTCGGACGTCCAGACGATGGCCTTCATCTTGATCAGGTCGATGACGCCCTTGAAGGTCGTCTCGGCGCCGATCGGCAGCTGCAGGCAAACGGGCTTGCCGGCGACGCGGTCGATGATGTCGGCGACGCATTTGAAGAAGTCGGCGCCGATCTTGTCCATCTTGTTGACGAACACGACGCGCGGGACGTCGTACTTGTCGGCCTGACGCCAGACGGTCTCGGTCTGGGGCTCGACGCCCTGGTTGCCGTCGAGCACGCAGACGGCGCCGTCGAGGACGCGCAGCGAGCGCTCCACTTCGATGGTGAAGTCTACGTGGCCGGGGGTGTCGATGATGTTCAGGCGCTTGTCGCGCCAGAAGCAGGTGGTCGCGGCGGAGGTGATCGTGATGCCACGCTCCTGCTCCTGCGTCATCCAATCCATCGTCGCGGCGCCGTCATGGACTTCGCCGATCTTATGGGACTTGCCGGTGTAGTAGAGGATCCGCTCAGTGGTCGTAGTTTTTCCAGCATCAATGTGAGCCATGATGCCGAAATTACGGTAGTCCTCGATCGCATGCGTGCGGGGCATCGGATTGCTCCTGAAAGGGTCCGGGGCCGCTTACCAGCGGTAGTGCGAGAAGGCGCGGTTGGCTTCAGCCATCCGGTGCGTGTCTTCCCGCTTCTTGACCGCGTTGCCACGGTTGTTCGCGGCATCGAGGAGTTCGGCCGAGAGGCGCTCGACCATGGTGCGGTCGTTGCGGCCACGGGCGGCCTGAATGAGCCAGCGGATCGCCAGAGCCTGACGACGCTCGGTGCGAACTTCGACGGGGACCTGGTAGGTCGCGCCGCCGACGCGACGGGACCGCACTTCGATCGCCGGAGCGACGTTCTCGAGAGCGGCGCGGAACACCTCGATCGGGTTCGCACGGGCGCGGTTCTCGACGATGTCGAACGCGCCGTAGACGATACCTTCGGCGATCGACTTTTTGCCCTCGTACATGATGGAATTCATGAACTTGGTGAGCACGATGTCGCCGTACTTGGCGTCCGGGATGATCTCACGCTTTTCAGCAGAATGGCGGCGGGACATCGCTCGCTCCGTCTATAAATCAAGGTCTTGAAACCACCCCGCGCAGGCCACCTGAACCTCATGGAGGTCGGCGACATCCTTACGGGATGAGCGAAATTCTTACTTCGGGCGCTTGGCGCCGTACTTGGAGCGGCGCTGCTTACGACCCTTGACGCCCTGCGTGTCGAGCACGCCGCGCAGGATGTGGTAGCGAACACCGGGAAGATCCTTCACGCGGCCGCCGCGGATCATGACCACGGAGTGCTCTTGAAGGTTGTGACCTTCACCGGGGATGTACCCGATGACTTCGAAACCGTTGGTCAGACGGACCTTGGCGACCTTACGGAGAGCCGAGTTCGGCTTCTTCGGCGTCGTCGTGTAGACGCGGGTGCAAACGCCACGCTTCTGCGGGCAGGCGTCGAGCGCCGGCACTTTGTTGCGGCTCTTCTGCGCCTTACGCGGCTGCGCGATCAGCTGGTTGATCGTCGGCATACTCTGCCCTCTTCATTCGGACCGCTGAGACGCGATCCCATGTTCGGCTTCACGAGGCAGCCTGTCTCCAGGCTGTCGCGGATCTCGATAAGAAGATCCGCAAAACGAATATGCGCCATGGATCGGTGAGGACCCGTGGCGCGTGTTCGGCAGAGGATCACGCATTGCGGCGCGCTCGTACCTACTGATCTGACAAGGACGTCAGTCGATGTGAGTGCCGGAACCGGATTAGCGATTGTCTCTCGGCCCGAGGGTCGCGACTCGCTATGTCCTGCTGTTGTGCCGGAGTGGCGTGCTTCTATGCGGGGGACGGCGGAACGTCAATCCCGAAGCACGATAAAGTTTGGTCCGACCGGCGGTTAACGCCCGATTATTGGCCCGCTGAGGAGTCGGGCGCCCCGTAGAAGCGATGGATGGCAGGTTCGCCCCATCGGATCAAGGTCATGAGCACGGGCCGGAAGGCGGCCGCGATGGCGATTCGCTGCGGATTCCCGTCGGGAGATCGATTCCGTCTTTGCCTCGCCAGAGTGGTTTCGCACAACGAAAAAGGGCGGCCATCGCTGGCCGCCCCTTCGGTCTTTCCGAACGCTGTCGTCGAGATCACTCGGCGGCAGGCGGCAACTCGCTGAGGGGGTGGGCGCCGCTCTCCGCTGCTTTCTGCTGCAGGATCATGGCGTCGCGACGCCGCGCCACGGCGCGGATGTCGGCTGCCATCGACCCGGTGCCCGCCGGGATGAGCGAGCCGACGATGACGTTCTCCTTCAAGCCCTCGAGATGGTCGACCTTGCCGTTGACGGCCGCCTCGGTGAGGACGCGGGTGGTTTCCTGGAACGAGGCCGCCGAGATGAACGACTTCGTCTGCAGGGACGCCTTGGTGATGCCGAGCAGCACCGGCACGCCCACCACGGGCTTCTTGTTCTCGGCGAGCAGCTTCTCGTTGATGTCCGCGAGTTCCGTCCGGTCGATCTGGTCGCCCGTCAGGATCTCCGAATCGCCGCCATCGGTGATTTCCACCTTCTGCAGCATCTGACGGACGATCACCTCGATGTGCTTGTCGTTGATGGACACGCCCTGGAGCCGGTAGACCTCCTGGATCTCGTTGACGAGGTAAGCAGCGAGCTCCTCCACGCCCTTGATCGCCAGGATGTCGTGCGGCGCCGGGTTGCCGTCGACGATGTAGTCGCCGAGCTCCACGACGTCGCCGTCCTGGAGGTGGATGTGCTTGCCCTTCGGGATCAGGTACTCGACCGCATCCGAACCGTCATGCGGCGTCAGCGTCAGACGACGCTTGTTCTTGTAGTCGCGCCCGAACTGGATCGTGCCCGACTTCTCCGCGATGATCGCCGCGTCCTTCGGACGACGGGCCTCGAACAGCTCCGCCACCCGCGGAAGACCGCCGGTGATGTCGCGGGTCTTGGCCGAGTCGGTGGAGACACGGGCGAGGATATCGCCGGCCTTCACCGTGCCGCCCGGGTCGTAGCCGATGATGGCATCGACCGGGAGGAAGTAGCGGGCGTCCGAGCCGCGCGGCAGCTTCATCGGCTTGCCGTCCTGGTCAAGGACCAGCATGGCCGGCTTGAGGTCGGCCGTGCGGGCCGTACCACGCCAGTCGATGACGACGCGCTTGGCGATGCCGGTCGACTCGTCGGTGGTCTCGGTGATCGACTGACCGTCGATCAGATCCTCGTAGGCCACGATACCGTCGGTCTCGGTGATGATCGGACGGGTATAGGGGTCCCACTCGGCGATGCGCTGGCCGCGCTTGACGGTGTCGCCTTCGTCCACCCGCAGGCGTGCGCCGTATTGCAGGCGGTGGACCGCACGTTCCGCTCCATCGGTGCCGACGATGACCACCGCCACGTTACGACCGGTGGCGATGAGATCGCCGTCGGTGTTGCGCGCGAGCGCCCGGTTACGGATCTTGATCGTGCCTTCGAAGCTCGACTCGATGAAGGACGAATCCGCGATCTGCGCCGCGCCGCCGATGTGGAAGGTACGCATGGTGAGCTGGGTGCCCGGCTCGCCGATGGACTGCGCCGCGATGACGCCGACCGCCTCGCCCATGTTGACGGGCGTTCCACGGGCGAGATCGCGCCCGTAGCAGGTGGCGCAGACGCCGCTCTTGGTGGCGCAGACGAGCACCGAGCGGATCTTCACCTCCTGGATGCCGGCCGCCTGGATGGCGGGCAGGTGCTTCTCCTCGATCGTCTCGTTGGTCTTGACGATGACCGTACCGTCCTGAGCCACGAGATCTTCGGCCGTGGCGCGGCCGAGGATGCGGATCGACAGCGGAGCCACGACCTGGCCCGCATCGACGATGGCGCGCATCTTGATGCCGTTGGTGGTGCCGCAATCGACCTCACGGATGACGGCGTCCTGTGCCACGTCGACGAGACGGCGGGTCAGGTAGCCGGAATTCGCGGTCTTCAAGGCGGTGTCGGCGAGGCCCTTACGGGCTCCGTGCGTCGAGTTGAAGTACTCGAGAACGTCCAGGCCTTCCTTGAAGTTCGAGATGATCGGGGTCTCGATGATCTCGCCCGAGGGCTTGGCCATGAGTCCGCGCATCGCGGCGAGCTGCTTCATCTGCGCCGGCGAACCACGGGCACCGGAATGGCTCATCATGTAGATCGAGTTGATCTGCTTGTCGGCGCCGTTCTCGTCCTTCTGCACGGTGGAGATGCGCAGCATCATCTCGGCGGCGAGCTTGTCCGAGCACTTGGCCCAGGCATCCACCACCTTGTTGTACTTCTCGCCCTGCGTGATCAGGCCGTCGTTGTACTGCTGCTCGTAGTCCTTCACCAGCGCGCGGGTGTCGTCCACGATCGGCCACTTGTTGTCCGGCACCACCATGTCGTCCTTGCCGAACGAGATGCCGGCCTTGAACGCGTGGTTGAAGCCCAGCGCCATGATGCGGTCACAGAAGATCACCGACTCCTTCTGACCGCAGTGGCGGTAGACGGTGTCGATCATCGCGGAGATCTCCTTCTTCGTCATCAGCTTGTTGACGACGTCGTAGGGGACCTTCTTGTGCAGCGGCAGGGCCGTGGACAGGATCACGCGGCCGGGCGTGGTGTCGTAGGTCTGGGTCAGCGGCTCGCCATCGGGGCCGATGCCGTTCCACCGCCAGCGGATCTTCGAGTGCAGCTTCACGGTTTTGGCCGCGAGGGCGTGCTCGAGTTCACCGATGGTGCCGAAGACACCCTGCATCGGGTTCTTCTTGTTGGTCGGGTCGAAGGCGCCGATGGCGCCCTCGGCGACGATCGACAGGTAGTACAGGCCGAGCACGATATCCTGCGAAGGCACGATGATCGGCTGACCGTTGGCCGGGTGCAGGATGTTGTTGGTCGACATCATCAGCACGCGCGCTTCGAGCTGGGCTTCCAGCGAGAGCGGGACGTGGACGGCCATCTGGTCGCCGTCGAAGTCGGCGTTGAAGGCCGCGCAGACGAGCGGGTGAAGCTGGATCGCCTTACCTTCGATCAGCTTCGGCTCGAACGCCTGGATGCCGAGGCGGTGGAGCGTCGGCGCACGGTTGAGCATCACCGGGTGCTCGCGGATCACCTCGTCGAGGATATCCCAGACTTCGGGCTTCTCCTTCTCGACGAGCTTCTTGGCCTGCTTGACGGTGGCGGAGAAACCCTTGGCGTCGAGGCGTGCGTAGATGAAGGGCTTGAACAACTCCAAGGCCATCTTCTTCGGCAGGCCGCACTGATGCAGCTTCAGCTCCGGGCCCACCACGATCACCGAGCGGCCGGAATAGTCGACGCGCTTGCCGAGCAGGTTCTGGCGGAAGCGGCCCTGCTTGCCCTTGAGCATGTCGGCGAGCGACTTCAACGGACGCTTGTTGGCACCCGTGATGACGCGGCCGCGGCGGCCGTTGTCGAACAGCGCGTCCACCGCTTCCTGAAGCATGCGCTTCTCGTTGCGGATGATGATGTCTGGCGCGCGCAGTTCGATTAGCCGCTTCAGGCGGTTGTTACGGTTGATGACGCGGCGGTAGAGGTCGTTCAGATCGGACGTGGCGAAGCGGCCGCCGTCCAGGGGGACGAGCGGGCGAAGGTCCGGCGGGATCACCGGAACCACGGTGAGGATCATCCATTCGGGCTTGTTGCCCGACATCTGGAAGGCCTCGATGATCTTCAGGCGCTTGAGGAGCTTCTTGGGCTTCAACTCGGAGGTCGTTGTGGCGATCTCCTCGCGGAGCGAGTTCGCGATCCCGTCGAGGTCGAGCTCCTGCAGAATGCGCCGGATGGCCTCGGCGCCGATCATGGCGGTGAAGCTATCCTCGCCGTACTCCTCCTGGGCGCGCAGGTACTCTTCCTCGGAGAGGAGCTGACGCTCCTTGAGGGGGGTGAGGCCCGGCTCGATGACGCAGTAGGATTCGAAGTAGAGGATGCGCTCGAGGTCCTTGAGCGCCATGTCGAGCAGCAGGCCGATGCGGCTCGGCAGCGACTTCAAGAACCAGATATGGGCGACGGGGGCGGCGAGCTCGATATGCCCCATGCGGTCGCGCCGAACGCGCGCGAGGGTGACCTCGACGCCGCACTTCTCACAGATGACGCCCTTGTACTTCATGCGCTTGTACTTGCCGCACAAGCACTCGTAATCCTTGATCGGGCCAAAGATGCGCGCGCAGAACAGGCCGTCGCGCTCGGGCTTGAACGTGCGGTAGTTGATCGTCTCGGGCTTCTTGATCTCGCCGAAGGACCACGAGAGGATCTTCTCGGGGCTCGAGATCGAAATCTTGATCTGGTCGAAGCTCTGGGGCTGAGCCTGCTGGTTGAAAAGATTCATGACCTCTTGGTTCATGGATCGACTCCTGCTGACGGGGCGCACCCTCCGCCGAGGGGCTACCGCGTGCTGAAAACGTGAGGTCGGCGCAGTGACCGGTCGGGTCGCCGCTGGCCGTCGTCCCGGGAGGCGCTTCCCCTCCCCGCTCGGACCGCGCCGGCGAGGTGCCGGCGCGGGAGCGTGTGGTGTGGTCTTACTCGGCCGCCTCGGCGGGCGGGTCGAGCTGGTCGTTCGCGAGCTTCTTCGAGGAGGTGAGCTCCACGTTGAGGCCGAGCGAGCGCATCTCCTTGACGAGCACGTTGAAGGACTCGGGGATGCCGGCCTCGAAGGTATCGTCGCCGCGGACGATGGCCTCGTAGACCTTGGTGCGGCCGGCGACGTCGTCCGACTTCACCGTGAGCATCTCCTGCAGCGTGTAGGCCGCGCCGTAGGCTTCCAGTGCCCAGACCTCCATCTCGCCGAAGCGCTGGCCGCCGAACTGCGCCTTTCCGCCCAGCGGCTGCTGGGTAACCAGGGAGTACGGACCGATAGACCGTGCGTGGATTTTGTCGTCCACGAGGTGGTGGAGCTTCAGCATGTAGATGTAGCCCATCGTCACCTTGCGGTCGAAAGGCTCGCCGGTGCGCCCGTCGTAGAGCGTCGACTGCGCCGAACGGTCGAGCCCGGCCAACTCCAGCATCGTCTCGATGTCGGCCTCCTTGGCGCCGTTGAACACCGGAGTGGCCATCGGCACGCCGCGGCGGACGTTGTTGGCCGCCTCCGCCATGTCGTCGTCCGAGAGGCCTTCCAGCTCCGACGGCGAGTAGATCGCCTCCATCTCCGCCTTGAGGGGCGCGATGTCGTTGCTGCGGAGATAGGCGTCCACGGCGAGCCCGACCTTGCGGCCGAGACCGGCGGCAGCCCAGCCCAGATGGGTCTCGAGGATCTGACCGACGTTCATGCGCGACGGCACGCCGAGCGGGTTGAGCACGATGTCGGCATGCGTCCCGTCTTCGAGGAACGGCATGTCCTCGATCGGCACGATCCGCGACACGACGCCCTTGTTGCCGTGACGGCCGGCCATCTTGTCGCCCGGCTGGATCTTGCGCTTCACGGCGACGAAGACCTTGACCATCTTCATGACGCCGGGGGGCAACTCGTCGCCGCGCTGCAGCTTCTCGACCTTGTCGAGGAAACGCTGCTCGAGGCGCTTCTTCGACTCGTCGTACTGCTTCTGCATCGCTTCCATCTCGGTCATGAGACGGTCTTCGACGACGGCGAACTGCCACCATTGCGAGCGCGGGTACTCGTTCAGGAGCTCACGGCTGAGCGTGGTCTCCTTCTTGAAACCCTTCGGACCCGCGATCGGCGACTGGCCGATCAGGACGCCGGCGAGACGGGCGTAGGTGTTGCGGTCGAGGATCGCCTGCTCGTCGTCGCGATCCTTGGCGAGACGCTCGATCTCCTCGCGCTCGATGGCCTGGGCGCGCTCGTCCTTGTCGACGCCGTGGCGGTTGAACACCCGGACTTCGACGATGGTGCCGGTGACGCCCGGGGGAACCCGGAGCGAGGTGTCGCGCACGTCCGAGGCCTTCTCACCGAAGATGGCGCGCAGAAGCTTTTCTTCCGGCGTCATCGGGCTCTCGCCCTTCGGGGTGATCTTCCCGCACAGGATGTCGCCCGCGTGGACCTCGGCGCCGATATAGACGATGCCGGCCTCGTCGAGGTTCTTCAGCGCCTCTTCCGAGACGTTGGGGATGTCGCGGGTGATTTCCTCCGGACCGAGCTTGGTGTCTCGGGCCATCACCTCGAATTCCTCGATATGGATCGAGGTGAACACGTCATCCTTCACGATCCGCTCGGAGAGCAGGATCGAGTCCTCGAAGTTGTAGCCGTTCCACGGCATGAACGCGACGAGCACGTTCCGGCCGAGCGCCAGCTCGCCGAACTCCGTCGACGGACCATCGGCGATGATCTCGCCCTTCTTCACCTGCTCGCCCACGCGGACCAGCGGCTTCTGCGTGATGCAGGTCGACTGGTTGGAGCGCTGGAACTTCTGCAGGCGGTAGATGTCGACGCCGGGCTTGTTGGCATCGGCCTCTTCGGTGGCGCGGATGACGATACGGGTCGCATCCACCTGGTCGACGATGCCGGAGCGGCGCGCCGCGATGGCGGCACCCGAATCGCGGGCGACCACGGCTTCCATGCCGGTACCGACGAACGGCGCGTCGGCGCGAACCAGCGGCACCGCCTGGCGCTGCATGTTCGAACCCATCAGAGCGCGGTTCGCGTCGTCGTTCTCGAGGAACGGGATGAGGGCCGCGGCCACCGAGACGAGCTGCTTCGGCGACACGTCCATGAGGTCGACGCGGTCGGGCGGCACGACGATGACGTCGCCGGCCCGACGGCAGACCACGAGGTCTTCCGTCAGCTTGAAGCTCTCGTCCATCTGGGCGTTGGCCTGGGCGACGTAGTACTTCGCCTCTTCCATCGCCGAGAGGTAGGAGACCTCCTTCGTCACCACGCCGTCCTTCACGCGACGGAACGGGGTCTCGATGAAGCCGTACTTGTTCACCCGCGCGAAGGTTGCGAGCGAGTTGATGAGACCGATGTTCGGGCCTTCCGGCGTCTCGATCGGGCAGATGCGGCCGTAATGGGTCGGGTGCACGTCGCGCACCTCGAAGCCGGCGCGCTCACGGGTGAGACCGCCAGGGCCAAGCGCCGAGAGGCGACGCTTATGCGTCACTTCCGAGAGCGGATTGGTCTGATCCATGAACTGCGACAGCTGCGACGAGCCGAAGAACTCACGCACCGCGGCCGCGGCGGGCTTCGCGTTGATGAGGTCCTGCGGCATGACCGTGTCGATATCGACCGAGGACATGCGCTCCTTGATGGCGCGCTCCATGCGCAGGAGACCCAGGCGGTACTGGTTCTCCATGAGCTCGCCCACCGAACGCACACGGCGGTTGCCGAGGTGATCGATGTCGTCGATCTCGCCCTTGCCGTCGCGCAGGTCCACCAGCGCCTTGACGACCGCGAGCATGTCCTCGCGGCGCAGGGTGCGTACGGTGTCCTCGGCGTCGAGGTCGAGACGCATGTTCATCTTCACGCGGCCGACCGCCGAGAGATCGTAGCGCTCGGAATCGAAGAACAGCGAGTGGAACATCGCCTCGGCGGTGTCGAGCGTCGGCGGCTCGCCGGGACGCATGACGCGGTAGATGTCGAACAGCGCGCCTTCGCGGGACGAGTTCTTGTCCACGGCCAGCGTGTTGCGGATGTAGGGACCGACATTGACGTGGTCGATGTCGAGCACGGGGAGCTCGGACACGCCGACCTCTTCCAGGCTCTTGAGGAGCTTGTCGGAAATCTCGTCGCCGGCCTCGGCCCAGATCTCACCGGTCTTCGGGTTGACGAGATCCTCGGCGATGTACTGGCCGATCAGGTCCTCGTCGGTGGCCTTCAAGAACTGAACGCCGCGCTCGCTGATCTGGCGGGCGTTGCGGGCGTTGAGCTTCTTGCCGGCCTCGAGCACGACTTCGCCGGAATCGGCGTCGACCAGGTCGACGGATGCCTTGAAGCCCTTCAGACGGTCGGCATCGAACGGAACCCGCCATTCGGCGCCGTCGCGGTCGTAGATGACGCGGTTGTAGAAGGTGGAGAGGATCTCTTCACCGTCGAGGCCGAGAGCGAACAGCAGCGAGGTCGCCGGCAGCTTGCGCTTCCGGTCGATACGCACGTGCACGATGTCCTTGGCGTCGAACTCGACGTCGAGCCAGGAGCCGCGATACGGGATGATGCGGGCGGCGAACAGGAGCTTGCCCGACGAGTGGGTCTTGCCCTTGTCGTGATCGAAGAACACGCCCGGCGAACGGTGCATCTGCGAGACGATGACGCGTTCGGTGCCATTGACGATGAAGGTGCCGTTCTCCGTCATCAGGGGCATGTCGCCCATGTAGACGTCCTGCTCCTTGATGTCCTTGACGGACTTCGCGCCGGTATCGGGGTCGACATCGAACACGATGAGGCGCAGCGTCACCTTGAGGGGAGCCGCGAAGGTGATGCCGCGCTGGCGACACTCGTCGACGTCGTATTTCGGCTGTTCGAACGTGTACTTGACGAATTCGAGGAGCGCGGTCGCCGAGAAATCGGAGATCGGGAAGACCGATTTGAACACGGTCTGCAGGCCTTCGTCGCCCCGTCCGCCTTCCGGCTCGTCCATCATCAGGAATTGGTCGTAGGATGCCTTCTGAACCTCGATGAGGTTCGGCATCTCGGCGACTTCCTTGATCTTGCCGAAGAATTTGCGAATGCGCTTGCGACCGACCAGCGTGTTGGCCATGGGTGACCTCGCTCCTACGTCCCGCGTACCGGGTGCCCGGGGAAGGCTTTATGCCTCCCGCGACCAGGCGATGAACCCGTCCCGCCGGACCAAGCCCACCCGAAATGAAATGCCGCCGGTCCGTTCCAGGACCGCCCGGTCGCCTGAAGCGACCTTAGCCCACGGGTCGGAGACCCGCGGGCGTCGGTGCCGGCCGGCCCCGATGGGACCGACCGGAAGTGACGGGCCTGATTTGGCCCATCGGCAACTTACTTGAGCTCGACCTTGGCGCCGGCCTTCTCGAGCTGGGCCTTGAGCTTCTCGGCCTCTTCCTTGTTGACGGACTCCTTGACCGCCTTCGGAGCGCCCTCGACGAGGTCCTTGGCTTCCTTGAGGCCGAGGCCGGTGATCGCACGGACCTCCTTGATGACCTCGATCTTCTTGTCGCCAGCGGCGGTCAGGAGAACCGTGAACTCGGTCTGCTCCTCGACGACGGCGGCCGGGCCAGCGGCCGGACCGGCGACGGCGACGGCAGCAGCGGCGGAGACGCCCCACTTCTCTTCGAGGAGCTTGGCGAGGTCGGCGGCTTCTAGAACGGTCAGCGAGGACAGGTCGTCGACGAGCTTGGCAAGATCAGCCATTGTATTCTTCCTTTGGATATCGGTTTGAACGGATGGTTTGTGAAGGACGAGGCGGCGTCAGGCCGCTTCGTCCTGAGCCGCGTCCTTGGTGGCATAGGCTCCGAACACGCGAGCCAGCTTGGCAGCCGGAGCGTTGACGACCTGAGCGATCTTGGTCGCGGGAGCCTGGATGAGGCCCACGATCTTGCCGCGCAGTTCGTCGAGGGACGGGAGCGACGCGAGCGCCTTCACACCGTCCGGGTTCAGAGCGGTCGTTCCCATGGCGCCGCCGAGGATCACGAGCTTGTCGTTACCCTTGGCGAAATCCACCGCAACCTTCGCAGCCGCGACCGGATCGCTCGAATAGGCGAGCAGGGTCGGACCCTTCAGGAGGGGCTTGATGGAGGCGACGTCCGTGCCATCGAGAGCGATGTTGGCGATGCGGTTCTTGGTGACCTTCACGGTGGCACCGGCCAGCTTCATCTGCGCGCGCAGCTTCTGCATCTCGGCGACCGTGAGGCCTTTGTAGTGGGCCACGACGACTACGGACGTGTTCGCAAACACGCCGTTGAGCGTCGAGACGAGATCAGCTTTGGCTGTCCTGTCCACTGGGGCTCTCTCCGGTTGGCGGGTCCCTCTCGGGGAGGGGCCGCCGGTTGCACATGCCGCCCGGAACGGAACTCGGCTCAGCGAGAAGCCGGAACGTCCTGGACGACGCTTCACGGCCCTGTCCCCTGACATCCTCCGGAACGGTGGACGGCACGGGCGAGATGGTTCAAACCGATACCTGACTGCGCCGCGAATCGCGGTGCCGAGAGGGTCTTGAATTCGGTCTTCCCCGTCTGTGCAGGCTGGGGAATTAAGCCGGTTGCCCGGCGCCTGCAGTCTCGGACAGGACATGGCCGGACGAGGCTTGAAGGGGCTGTTCGCCCCTCAAAGCCTTCCGGCCATTATCGTCTGGTCGCCCAGACGAATTCGCATGTCGGATATCGACCGATTGGTCGAATCCTTTCAAAGTGTGAAAAACGTTGAGCGGGGTCTATAGGCCCTAGCAAGCGCCCTGCCAAGTGCCCCAGGTGAAGAAATCCGCCGTGCTTGTACGATTTTGATTGACGGGATTTCCTCCCGCCTCTGCGGCGGGAGGAACTTGGGGCGCTGAGGTAAGTCCCTACGTCGGCAGGAACTTACGCGCGGCCTGCCACCAGGGCGTGCGGGCATTTTCCAGCTTCTGATCGGCCTTGGCCGCGTAGAAGGAGGCGTTGTGTTCGCCGCGTAGGGCCTCGCGGGTGAAGCGGATCAGGTGGTGGGCGACGAAGCCCATGTTGAAGACCGCCTCGATCTGTCCGCGCTTCAGGGCATGGCCCGCCGCGCGCCAGAACACGCCCCGGTAATCCGACAGGATTCCCACGCGCAGGGCGATGTTGAAACCGAGCACGAGGCCGCGACGGAGATTGGTCCGCGTCAGCTTGCCCCTGGTGGGCGTCTTGATCCGGTGCGGATAGGTCCGCTCCACCTGATAGCGGAAGCGCGCGAACAGGTTCTCCGGCTCGTAGGCATGGGCGATGGCCCGGCGCCAGCTCGCCACCACGTCGTCGTGCGGGCGCTTGAACAGGACGTTGGATTCCAGCGCCGCGTCGTGGGTGAGGCGCCCCTCGCGGGTCAGCCTATCCCAGAGCGGCGTCTTCGGCAGGGCCTGGAGCAGGTTCATCGTCAGCACCGGCACCGCCGACTTGTCGACGAAGTCGATGAGCTTCTGCTCCGAGCCGTCCGTCTCGGTGTCGAGGCCCAGGATGATGCCCGAGGTGACTTCGAGGCCGAAGCTGTTGAGCGTCTCGATCGCCTCGTACATCGGCACGGCGGCGTTGTGCTTCTTGTCGATTCCCGCCAGCGCGTCCTCTTCCGGCGTCTCGATGCCGACGAAGACGGTCATGAAGTTCGCCTGGCGCATCAGCTCCAGGATGTCGGGCTGCTTGGCCATGTTCAGGGTCGCCTCGCAGGCGAACTGAAGCGGGTAATGGTTCTTCTTCTGCCACTCCACGAGGTGGGGCAGCATGTCCTTCGTGGCCTTGCGGTTGCCGATGAAGTTGTCGTCGACGAAGTACACGACGGCCGGATGGCCCGGCTGCGAGATGATCGCGTCGAGCTCGCCGAGCATCTGCTCCGGAGTCTTCAGGCGCGGCTGCCGGCCATAGAGCTGCGGGATGTCGCAGAACTCGCAGCGATAGGGGCAGCCGGACGAGAATTGCAGGGAGCCGATGAGGTAGCGCTTGAGGGGGGCGGCCTCGTAGGCGGGTGCCGGAAAGTCCGAGAGCGGAAGGCGTTCCTTGGTCTCCAGGCGAACCTGGCTCGCCGGGATCGACACGTCGCGGTCGAGGATCGACACGAGCTCGTCGGTGGCGTCGCCGATCTCGCCGATATGGAGATAGTCGAATTCCGGATATTGCTCGGGCGATCCGGAGACCGAAGGGCCGCCCAGCGCCGTCACCTTACCGGCGGCATGCGCCCTGGCGTAGATGTCCCGAATCTGGGGGGCCTGGATGTGCATGCCCGACACGAACACCGCATCGGCCCAGGCGAAATCGTCCGGCCCGGCCCGTTTGATGTTCTCGTCGATGAACCGGTATTCCCATTCCTCCGGCATATAGGCCGCGATGAGGAGAAGGCCCTGCGGTGGCATGAAGGCCTTCACCCCGCCCATTAACGGGTAGGCATGGGCGAACGTCCCGAAGGACGGCGTGTATGCGGGAAAGACGCACAGGATGCGTCGATTGGAGGTGACGGAGAGGGTGCATCGCATGGCGGCATTCCTAGCACAGACAGGTGCGGAGGCGTCACCCTCGCGTGTTGATTTCTTGACCCTTTCTGGGATGGATCTCGCCCTGCCGCGTCGCCGGGGAGGAGCCTTCGCGCGCGTTTGACGCAGGCGCGAGATGCGCCTCGGGTCCGCCGGCCCGTCGTGCGGGTCCCGCCGACGGTGTGGATCTCACTCCACCACGGAATCGTCCTCGTCGAGAGCGAGGCGCCGCAGCGTCTGAAGTGCGGTCTCGAGCCGCTCGAAGGGCGGTGAGCCGAGCGCGAGGCGCACCCCGTTCTCCGGCGTTGCCGGATCGACGGCGAAAGCGCTGGCCGGCGACACCGCCACGCCATTGCGCGCCGCGGCGCCCGCATAGCGTTCCGCCGTCCAATGGGGAGGAAGAGAGAGCCAGAGGTGGAACGCCCTCGGATCGCCCCGGACGTCGAGGCCGCTCAGCGCTTCCCGGGCCGCGCTCTGGCGCGCTGCCGCGTCCGCCCGCTTCGCCTTGCCGATCCGGCTCGCCGTTCCGTCGTTCATGAGATGAAGGGCCACCGCCAGGGGGAGTCCGCTCGCGGTCCAGCCTCCCGTGCGGATCGAGCCCGCGAGCCGCTGCGTGAGATGGGGCGGCCCGGCGACGAAACCGAGGCCGAGGCCCGGAGCGAGGCGCTTCGACAGGCTGTCGACGACGATCACCCTCTCGGGTGCCAGGGCGGCCAGGGGCTCCTCGTCACAGAGGAACCCGTACACGGCGTCCTCGATGCAGACGAGGTCATGTCTGCCGAGGAGCGATGCTATGGCGTGCCGGCGATCCGCGCTCATGGTTTGGCCGAGGGGGCTTTGCAGGACGGGCTGGAGGTAGAGGGCGCGGAGGGGGGCCTCGCGATGAGCCCGCTCGATGGCGTCCGGGATCACCCCCTCCGCATCCATCGCGAGGGGAACCAGTTCGACGCCGAGCCGGGCCGCGAGGCCCTTGACGATGGGATAGGTCATGGCCTCGACGCCGATCCGATCGCCGGGCTGGGCCAGGGCCGAGATCGCCGCGGCGATGCCCTGGCGTCCGGCCCCGGTGAACAGGACGGTCTCGGGGTCGGCCGACCACCCTCCCCGCGCGAAGAAGGCCGCCGCCCCGGCGCGCGCCGGCTCCTTCGCGCCCGGCCGGACCGGCGAGAACGCGGCTCGGAGCCTGGCCGGTTCGAGTAGGGCGCCGAGGCTGGCGCTCAGCTCCGCCGCCTGATGGGGCAGGATCGAGAAGACGTGCTCGAGATTGATGAGTCCGGTCTCGGAGTCCGGCAATGCTGCCGCGGCGGAGGCCGAGGCGCGGATGAAGGTGCCGCGTCCGACCTCTCCGGTGATCAGTCCGCGCCGCGACAGTTCCGCATAGACACGGCTCGCGGTGGAGACGGCGATCCCGCGTTCGAAGGCGAACTGCCGTTGCGTCGGCATCCGGCTCCCCGGCGCCAGGCGCCCCCGGGCGATGTCCGCGGCGATCCCCTCCGAAATCGTCCGATAGTCTGCCACGCGCGCATTGCTCCGAGTACAATGATTTAATTGATTCGATTCAATTTCGGATCAATAGGAGTGGGCGACCCGATGGAGGTGACCCGATCATGCCGATATCCGACAATTTATCCACCAACGCTCGGCCTCTCGCGAGGCCGTTCGACTCTCTCGGCCACCCTAACCAGCGCTTTCCCGCGAGAGCAATCGCTCTCCTGTCGATCTGGTACAGCAGGGCGGCCGGGCGGCGTACAATTCGCGAATTGACCTCGGAACAAATGAAGGCGCTCGATCTCGATCCCGTCGCCCTGCGTGCTGAGGCTTCCAAGCCGTTCTGGCGTGCATGAGCACGGACGCGAATGCCTGGGCGGAAAGCCGGGCATTCGCCCGCGGAGTCCGAAGGGGTGCGGTCGAGTTTCGGAGCATCGCCTGCAAATGTGCGAGCTCAGCCGCGACGCGACGAGTCTTCCTCGCCGGAGCGCGCCCGTGTCCTTCAGAACCCTCCTTGCCGCACGTATGGCTCTGGCCGCCCTGGCCTTGCCGATGATCGGGCCTGTGGCGGCTCATGCCACCGAGCAGAAACAGAGCCAGACCGGCCCCCCTCGTCTCCACCGAATGGCTCGAGGCCAACCTCGCCTCGCCGAAGCTCCGGATCGTCGACGTCAGCGTCGAGCCGGGCGTCTACGAGCGCGGGCATGTGCCCCGCGCACAGAACGTCCTCTGGCATACGGACCTCTGATCGGGACTGCATTCCTGGTCGCGGCCCTGCAGATGTCGGGCGATCCCGGCGGTGAACGGCTCGCGCTGTCCCTGACATTCGGAGCCCTGCTCGGCTTCGTGCTGCAACGCCTGCGCTTCTTCTGCTTCTGCCAGTGGCGCGACCTCATCGATCGGCGTGACCCGCGCGGGGCACTCGGCATCCTCGCCGCCCTGGCCGCGGGGGCGGTCGGCTACAGCGTGGGGCTGGGAGCGTGGGTGCCTGGTCGGAGCGGCGTGCGGCTGGGGCGCGATGACCGGTCTCGGCTGCAGCGTCGGCACGCTGCTGTCCGGGATCATGGCGGGCGCCGCATCGGGCTGGCTCTTGGGCGCGGCGATGTTCGCCGGGCTCACCGCGACGCTGCTGGCGGGCCGGCGCCTGCGGCTCCTGCCATAGACGGAAAAAGCGCCCGGCCAAAAGAAAACGCCCGGCCTTGTGAGCCGGGCGTTTTCATATCTTCAGGGGAGAAGCGCCGATCAGGCGGTCAGCACGGTCGAGGGCTCGACCCGCACGCCCGGGCCCATCGAGGAGGTCACGGCGACGCGCTGGATGTAGGTGCCCTTGGCGCCGGCGGGCTTGGCCTTGGCCACCGCGTCGGCGAACGCCTTGATGTTCTCGACGAGCTTGGCTTCGTCGAACGAGACCTTGCCGATACCGGCATGGACGATGCCCGCCTTCTCGACGCGGAACTCCACCGAACCGCCCTTGGCGCCGGCGACCGCGGACTTCACGTCCATGGTGACGGTGCCGACCTTCGGGTTCGGCATCAGGCCGCGGGGGCCGAGCACCTTGCCGAGACGGCCGACGAGGGGCATCAGGTCCGGGGTCGCGATGCAGCGGTCGAACTCGATCTTGCCGCTCTGGACGATCTCGAGCAGGTCCTCGGCGCCGACGATGTCGGCACCGGCGGCCCGGGCCTCGTCGGCCTTGGCGCCGCGGGCGAACACCGCCACCCGCACCGTCCGGCCGGAGCCGTTGGGCAGGTTGCAGACGCCACGGACCATCTGGTCGGCGTGACGCGGGTCGACGCCGAGATTCATCGAGACCTCGACGGTCTCGTCGAACTTGGCGCTGGCCTTCTGCTTCACCAAGGCGATCGCCTCGTCGATGGTGTAGAGCTTGAGCGCGTCGATGCCCTCGCGGGCGGCGCGGATGCGCTTGCCTTCGTGTGCCATTGTGCCCTCCCCTTAAGCGACGACGTCGAGGCCCATGGCCCGCGCGGAGCCACGGATCATGGCGACGGCGGCGTCAACCGAGTCGCAGTTCAGGTCGGGCATCTTCTTCTCGGCGATCTCGCGAAGCTGAGCCTCGGTGACCTTGCCCACCGTCGGGCCCTTGCCGGGGGTCTTGGAGCCGGAAGCCGGCTTCTTGCCGATCTTCAGGCCGGCGGCCTTCTTCAGGAAGAAGGTGACCGGCGGCTGCTTCATCTCGAAGGTGAAGGAGCGGTCCTGGTACGCCGTGATGACGACCGGGATCGGGGTGCCCTTCTCGATCTGAGAGGTCTTCGCGTTGAAGGCCTTGCAGAATTCCATGATGTTGAGGCCACGCTGACCGAGCGCGGGGCCGATGGGCGGCGACGGGTTCGCGGCGCCGGCCGGAACCTGAAGCTTCACGTAGCCCGTGATCTTCTTTGCCATAGGGACTGCTCCCAAATGTAGGCTCGCCGCCCGGCTGCCTGGAGCACGGACGGGGCGAGCGGTTGCAGGTCGCGGTGCGGTCCGTGGATCCCGGCGGCAAACCGGGCGGACCTCCCGCGTGTGACGCCGTCCGGGGACTGGACCCGACGGCCATTTTCACGCTCGGCTTGGCGCCGCGCGGAAAAGCTGAAGACCGGTCAGTCGCGACCGACCTCGAAATTCGAAAAAATCAGATCTTCTCGACCTGGGCGTATTCGAGTTCCACCGGGGTGGCGCGACCGAAGATCGACACGGCGACCTTGAGGCGCGAACGGCTCTCGTCGATTTCCTCGACGGTGCCGTTGAAGGAGGCGAAGGGACCGTCGGCGACGCGGACGGTCTCGCCGATCTCGAAGGAGATCGAGGGCTTGGGACGATCGACGCCCTCGGCGACCTGACCCTTGATGCGCTCGGCTTCGGAATCGGGAATCGGCACCGGCTTCGACTTGTCGGCGCCGAGGAAACCGGTGACCTTGGGGGTGTTCTTGATGAGGTGGTAGACCTCGTCGGTCAGATCGCACTTCACCAGCACGTAACCGGGGAAGAACTTCCGCTCGGCGTCGACCTTACGGCCGCGGCGGACTTCGACGACCTTTTCGGTCGGGACCATGACCTCGTCGAACAGCTCCATCAGCCCGCGCTGAGCCGCCTGATCCTTGATGGACTGGGCGACCTTGTTCTCGAAATTCGAGTAGGCGTGGACAATGTACCAGCGTTTCGACACGGTTCTCACCAAATCCTGACGTCGGTCTGCCCGGTCGCGACGACGCGCCCAGGGAGACTCAGTTGTTCTAGGCGCCGACCCCGAGGATCAGGGTCACGATGTAGCGCAGGGCCTGGTCAACGACCGTGAAGAAGATGCTCGCCGCCACGACCATGATGAACACCATGATCGTCGTGACGGTGGTCTCCCTGCGGGACGGCCACGTGACCTTGCGGCCCTCGTCGCGCACCTGGGACAGGAACTCGGCCGGGCCGACGCGCTTGGGCGCGGGCCGCACGGGCGGGGT
>NZ_VRVC01000092.1:0-21533 GCF_008040005.1 Methylobacterium sp. WL19 | reverse complement strand
CCCCCGGCCCCTCCCCACAAGGGGGAGGGGAGTAGGAGCGCGCCATGTCCAACACCTACGACATCCTCGTCATCGGCGCCGGCCCCGGGGGCTACGTCGCCGCGATCCGGGCGGCGCAGCTCGGGTTCAAGACCGCGGTGGTGGACCGCGAGCATCTCGGCGGCATCTGCCTGAACTGGGGCTGCATCCCGACGAAGGCGCTGCTGCGTTCGGCCGAGATCTACCATTACATGCAGCACGCCTCGGATTACGGGCTGTCGGCCGAGAAGGTCGGGTTCGACACCGCCGCCATCGTCAAGCGCTCGCGTGGGGTCTCGACCCGGCTCAACGGCGGCGTCGGCATGCTGCTGAAGAAGAACAAGGTCGATGTGATCTGGGGCGAGGCCACCATCGAGGCCGCGGCCAAGGGCAACGAGCCCGGCAAGGTCACGGTGAAGGAGACGAGCCGCGCCCCCGCGCCGAAGGGCGCGCTCGCCGCCGGCTCCTATTCGGCCAAGCACATCATCGTCGCCACGGGCGCCCGCCCCCGCGCGATCCCCGGCATCGAGCCGGACAGACAACAGATCTGGACCTATTACGAGGCCATGGTGCCGGAGACGATGCCCAAGAGCCTGCTCGTCATGGGCTCGGGCGCCATCGGCATCGAGTTCGCCTCGTTTTACCGCACCATGGGTGCCGAGGTGACGGTGATCGAGCTGCTGCCGCAGATCCTGCCGGTGGAGGATGCCGAGATCGCCGGGCTCGCCCGAAAGCGCTTCGAGAAGCAGGGCATCAAGATCCTCACCGGCGCCAAGGTGACGAAGGTGGAGAAGGCGGCCAATTCCGTCACCGCCACCGTCGAGACCACGGACGGCAAGAGCCAGCAGCTGACGGCGGAGAAGCTGATCTCGGCGGTGGGCGTCGTCGGCAACATCGAGAATCTCGGCCTCGAGAAACTCGGAATCGGCATCGAGCGCGGCATCGTCGTCACCGACGGCCTGGGCCGGACCAACGTGCCGGGCATCTACGCCATCGGCGACGTCGCCGGACCGCCGATGCTCGCCCACAAGGCCGAGCACGAGGGCGTGCTCTGCGTGGAGACGATCAAGGGCCTGCACACCCACGCCATGGACAAGGCCAAGATCCCCGGCTGCACCTATTGCCAGCCGCAGATCGCCAGCGTCGGCCTCACCGAGGCCAAGGCCAAGGAGCAGGGATTCTCCGTAAAGGTCGGCCGCTTCCCCTTCGCCGGCAACGGCAAGGCCATCGCCCTCGGCGAGCCGGACGGGCTGGTGAAGACGGTGTTCGACGCCAAGACCGGCCAGCTGCTCGGCGCCCACATGGTGGGAGCGGAAGTCACCGAGCTGATCCAGGGCTACGTCGTCGCCATGAACCTCGAGACCACCGAGGAAGACCTGATGCACACGGTCTTCCCGCACCCGACCTTGAGCGAGATGATGCACGAGAGCGTGCTCGACGCCTACGGCAAGGTGATCCACAGCTGAGCCCGGACACCCGTCTCGCGGATGTCCACAGGCTTCTATCGACCCCGTTAAGGATCCGTTAACCCTCGTGGCGTGTTCTGTCTTCGTTCTCAACGCGAGTCGGAGACGGGCCATGCCGAAGACGCTGACCAGGATCAGGAACGAGGATACGGCGGCGCCGGGCCTTCACTGCCCGGTGGAGGAGATCGCCCAGGCCTATCTCACCAGCACGGCGGGGGACGCGGAGATCGCCCTCCGCTGCGCCATCACCGACGCCCTGTCCGACCTGATGCAGGCCGAGCGCCGGGCGCGCGAGACCAGCCGGTTGATTTCGCGGGGTTATGTCCGCTCCGCCCTCAGGGGCTGAAACGCGTGTTAAGCAGACCACATCGCTTGAAGCGCGCCTCCGCCGGTGCATGCCTCGCCAATCAGCCTCGGCCGAGTTGCGATTGACCCACGACAAGGATGCGTAGGGCAGGGGCAGGGGCAGGGCGACTCGGCATGTCTGGCCGGCCTCCATGGTGCTCCCCCACTGCAACGGAGGGCTTTGAGAGCCTGTTTGATTTGTATTTCCAAAGCCTTACCTCATCCTGAGGTGCCGCGTAGCGGCCTCGAAGGAGGCTTCCAGGTATCGCATCGGCATCTGGAGGCTCCTTCGAGGCCCCTTGCTCAAGCAAAGGGCACCTCAGGATGAGGTGGTATGCTGGGATGACCCGATCTGGCACGAGCATCCGCTAGTAAGTTCAATCAACCAAGTTACGAGGTCTGAGACAGCGGTCGTTGCTCTTTACATTAGCCGCCATCACTGTGTCCGCGACACCCCGCTCACCCGCCAGATCACCTTCCCTACATCATCGCTCACCAACAGCGCCCCGGTCTTGTCGAGGATCACGCCCACCGGCCGTCCCTGCGCCTTCTCGTCGGCGTCGAGGAAGCCGGTGAGCGCGTCCACCGGCTGCCCTGTGGGTTTGCCGTCCTTGAAGGGGACGTAGATCACCTTGTAGCCGCTCTTCGGGCGGCGGTTCCATGAGCCGTGCTGGGCCACGAAGAGGCCGCTTGTCCACGCCTCCGGCAGGGTCGATCTGTTGGAGAAGGCGATGCCCAGAGACGCGGTGTGGGTGCCCACCGCATAGTCCGGCGCGATGGCCTTGGCGACGAGGTCGGGCTTCTGCGGCGACACCCGTTCGTCCACGTTTTTGCCCCAGTAGCTGTAGGGCCAGCCATAGAAGCCGCCTTCCTTCACCGAGGTGACGTAGTCGGGCACGAGGTCGCTGCCGATCTCGTCGCGCTCGTTCACCGCCGTCCAGAGGGCACCGGTGGTGGGCTCGAAGGCGAGGCCGTTGGGGTTGCGAAGCCCCGTGGCGAACTCGCGCATCTGCTTCGTGGCGAGGGTGTATTCCCAGATCGCGGCGCGGCCCACCTCCTTGTCGAGACCGTTCTCGCCGACATTGCTGTTCGAGCCCACGGTGACGAAGAGCCTCAACCCGTCAGGGCTCGCGATGACGTTCTTCGTCCAATGGTGGTTGATGCCGGACGGCAGCGCGACCACGGTCTCGGGCTTCGCGGTGATCTCGGTCTGGCCCGGAGCATAGGGCACCTTCACCAGGGCATCGGCATTGGCGACGTAGAGGTCGCCGCCCACCAGGGCCATGCCGAAGGGCGAATGCAGGCCGGAGAGGAAGACGTGGCGCTCCTCGGCGACACCGTCGCCGTTCGTGTCGCGCAGGAGGACGATCCGGTCCGGGCTCGGCACGCCGGCGCCGGCCATGCTCTTCACCTTGTCGGCGACCCAGTCGGCGATGCCGGTGGAGGGGTCGTCGGTCTTGGGCTTGTTCGCCTCCGCCACCAGCACGTCGCCATTGGGCAGGAGGTACATCCAGCGCGGATGGTCGAACCCGTCCGCGTAGGCCGCGACCTGAAGCCCCGCCGCCGTCTTCGGCTTGGCGCCGTTCTCCCAGCGGGCGACGCGGGCGATGTTCACGGTGGGCATCAGCGTCGGGTTCGGCGCGGGCAGGGTGGGGTTGGGTCCTATGCCGGCCGAGGCTTCGAGACTGGCCTTCTCGGGGTAGACGACGAAGCGGAGGAACGCCGCTCCGCCAAGAAGCGCTACGCCCAAGGCCGCAAGGCCGAGCTTCGATCGTTTCCGCATGGTGGTGACCCTGGATCCGCGCCCGAGCCGGACGCCCTTCGCTCAGGTTAATGGCCGACCGGCCCATTGGCTACGTCAAAGGGAGAGGAGAGCGAACGCCATGCGGTGGTCATGGAGCTTTGCGCCGGGCGGCCTGACGTTCCTGAATCCGTTCGGCCCGTCGCTGCTGGGCTTCGGCTGCCCTCAGCTCGATCCTCAGCGCTCGGCGCCGCTCGATGATGTCGTCGATCCTGCCCTGATCGATCTCGTCCCAGGTCCGATCGCTGCCGGCCATGCCCTTGTCTTCGCGGAGTGCCGCGCGGAACGCCTTACCGACGAAATCCTGAGGAAAGTCGTTCAGGCAGAAGTAGTTCTCGAAGATCTTCATATTGAGATCGACCACCGGCAGGCAGACGTGACGCCGATCCGACCGAAACGGTCTGAGAAAATTGCTCGTGACGATCTCGTAGCTCGGAAAATAGAACAGCTTGTCGTCCTCCGGCTTCGTCTCGCGATAATGCTGGTCGATCGCGGCGCGCAGGATCGCCTTTGAGACGGAGTTCGCGGCTTCGCAGGCGAGGGGACGGAACGTCGCCGTCAACGCCACCGGCGACAGGGTGAAGATGATCGTCGCCGTAGGCCGGAAGCGCCGGATGAGCGCGTGGATGGCTCGAATGTTGTCGAGACTTTCCCCGAACTCGCTGACACGGAATTTGTGTCTCGTCCCATCGAAGACTTCCCGCGGCGGTGCCCGCCAGAAGACTTCCTTGGTGACGTCGTCGTACCAGATCTCGCTCAAACCAAATGTAATGATGAAGACATCGGCCTCATCGAACAATTGCTTTGTCTCGAGCCGGGCTGTCTCGTCGTAGCCGAAATCTTCCGCCTTGTAGCCGTGCCAGAGCGCCTGCCTCGGCACGCGATCGAGCCAGGCCCATTCGAATTGTTGGCGGATCGCATGGGTATGGACCATCCCATCCCCCATCTGTGTCACATAGGCCTTGCTACGCGTCTTGTTCGTGACGTTGTAGCCGGCCTCGTGGAGATAATCCGCCACGTGCGAAGCAAAGCAGGAGCCGAAGGCGACGATCGGCGCCGATTTGTCGATGAACGGCCGCTCGGGCATCAGGCCTTTCACGAGATACTCGGCTACGGCGTCGTCGCGCTGCAGCGATGAGTCGGTCGGATAGAAGCTCGGATTCTCGCCGCGGAAGTAACTGCCTGAGGTTTTTTTCAGAACACCGTCCTGGACGAACTCGATCATTGTCATTGGCCGGGTGCTCCCTTCTGCGCCGAGACGTTCCGCGTCACCGCCGCTCATGGCACCTTCCACGCGTTCGGAACACCGTCTTTCACCTCAAGTGTCCGCCGCGAGACATCGCGGCCCGGCGCACGCCGGGCCGGGCCGACCATCACGGGCACGTCACGAGGAGATCGATCCGCGACGTTGGGAAGGCGATCGCGTGTTGATCTCCCGCGCCGGCATCGTCTCGGGCAGCGCAGGCGCAGGGCGGGCCGCGTCTCGCCGCGGCGTAGACCCGACCGCGAACTGCCCGAAATCCTCGCGGAACTGGTCGACGATCTCGCCGGAGGTCTCGATGCAGCGGCCGATATACTGCGAGAGCGCGGGGGGAGGGGCGAAGCCCTCAGCCAGGAGGCGGGTATTGTCGAAGGTCACGTCGAGTTCGCAGAACCGATAATAGGCCTGCAGCGCCCGGAACATCGCCACCTTGATCGCCTCGTCCATGCCGAAGACCTCGGTGAAGCGCCTGTGGAGGGTCGCCCGGTCGCGGGCGGAGAATTCCTCGTAGTGGCGCGGGCTCTCGGCCGGGTCGACGCGGTCGAGGGTGCGGCCGAGCTCGCTCCAGCGGGTGCGGCTCGAGGTGCCGGCGGAGAGGTGGTAGGTCCGGTGGGCGAGGGCGGGCCTCGCGAGCATCTCCACCAGGGTGTCGGCCACCCAGTCGGTGGGGACGATGTCGACGGTCCCGTCGCGGGAGCCGGCGACGAGCCGCAGCCGGTCGCAGGCGCGGATCACCCAGAGGATGCTCGAACCCGGCCGGGCGCCCAGCGTGGTGTGGCCGAGCACGATGGAGGGGCGTACGACCACCAGGGGCAGGTCGGCGAAATGGGACGCCAGCGACATTTCGGCCGCGGCTTTCGAGGCGCTGTAGGGCACGAGATGGATGGCCTCCGCGTTGGGGTAGCGCGTCTCGTCCACCGTCGCGGGCGGCTGGCCTCCGCAGATCATCGCCGTGCTCACATGGAGGAAACGGTCGAGCCGCGGCATCCGCGCCGCGCGCCGGGCCAGGGCCAGGGTGCCGTCATGGTTGGTCCGGTGGACTTTTTCCTGCGCCCACCACGACGTGTCGGCAGCCAGATGCAGAACCTGCGTCACCGCATCGAGGCGCGGATCGGCGATCGTGTCGGCATGGGTGAAATCCCCCGCGACGATCTCCACACGCTGCGCGAGACGCTGGGCGTTCAGGGCATTGGTGAAGCGCCCGAGACGCGCCGCGATGCGCTGACGCCCGGCCTCCTCGTCCGAGGCCCGCACCAGGCAGACCCATTCGGTATCCGTCTTCATCGCCAGGGCACGGTGCAGGACGGCACCACCGATGAGCCCCGTCGCACCCGTCAAAAGAATTCGACTCACGGCACTCGCTCCAACGGCCGCGCATCCGAAACGACGTCGCGGCAACCCAAAGAGAGTTAAGAGAACGTTAACGAGATGCTGACAAGTCGACGGAAATCAATACGTAGAATTTTACGGATCTATACGAAGCTTGTTCAGAATATAGTTAAAATTAATAATTAATTTTCCGTTTCGTTCTTGCTCAGGCTGGGTATCGCGCCAGGAGCGGACGTTCCTCACGCCGAACGGTCGGCACCGTCGCGGCCCATCCGGCGTCGCAGTCCCCGTCCAGTTCCATGCCGCCGCGACTTGCGCTGCGGGGGAGAGCGTCACAGGTAGGACCCATAGCGGGGCGACCGGCACGCCCCGCTCCTTGCGAAGGAGCGACAGGTATGAATGGAGAAGTCTACGGTGCGCTGGGGCAACCGGGCGTGGGATTGTTCATGGCGATCGTCATCGGCGCCCTGGCGGGCTGGCTCGCGGAACAGTTCACCTCGGCGAATATGGGCCTCTTCGCCAACATCGCGATGGGCATCCTCGGCGGTCTTCTCGGCAACTATCTGGCCGCCAAGCTCCACATCCCGGTCTACGGTTTCTGGCGCAACCTGCTCTCGGCCACGGCGGGGGCGGTGATCATCATCACCATCTACAGGGCCATCCGCGGGCGCGGCATGAGCTACTGACAGGTTCGGCGGATCGTTTCCCGATCGTTTGCGATGCGGGAGCCGAGTCATTACCTTTCGAACCGAGCGCCGGCCCGTTGCCGGCGCAGCTTGCCCGGTATGCCATGGCCGTCGTCCTCGACCTCCTGCGAAACGACCAGCGCCCCCGGCACCCGGAAAAGGCGCATCGCCCGGACAACCCGATCCAGCGCAAGCCCGACTGGATCCGGGTGAAGGCACCGGGTTCGCCCGGCTGGAACGCCACCCGCGCCATCGTGAAGGAGCATGGCCTCGTCACGGTCTGCGAGGAGGCGGGCTGCCCCAATATCGGCGAGTGCTGGGAGAAGAAGCACGCCACCTTCATGATCATGGGCGACACCTGCACGCGGGCCTGCGCCTTCTGCAACGTGCGCACCGGCCTGCCCAACGCCCTCGACGGGGACGAGCCGGCCAAGATCGCCGATTCCGTGGCCAAGCTCGGCCTGCACCACGTGGTCATCACCTCGGTGGACCGCGACGACCTCGCCGATGGCGGGGCCATGCATTTCTTCCGCACCATCCGGGCCATCCGCGAGCGCAGCCCAGCCACCACGATCGAGGTGCTCACCCCCGATTTCCTGCGCAAGGACGGTGCGCTGGAACTGGTGGTGGAGGCGCGGCCCGACGTGTTCAACCACAACATGGAAACGGTGCCGGGCAACTACCTCACCGTCCGCCCCGGCGCGCGCTACTTCCATTCGGTGCGGCTGCTGCAGCGGGTGAAGGAGCTCGACCCCACCATCTTCACCAAGTCCGGCATCATGGTCGGCCTCGGCGAGGAGCGGAACGAGATCGTCCAGCTCATGGACGACCTGCGCTCGGCGGATGTGGACTTCCTCACCATCGGCCAGTACCTGCAGCCGACGAAGAAACACCACGAGGTGAAGCGCTTCGTCCCGCCCGACGAATTCAAGACCCTTGAAACCACCGCCTATTCCAAGGGTTTCCTCCTCGTCTCGGCGACGCCCCTGACCCGCTCCTCGCACCATGCGGGCGAGGATTTTTCACGATTGAAGGCCGCCCGGCTCGCTCGCCTCGCGCCTGCCAACGCCTGAGGGCCGATGCCTTCCTTCCGGATCAACCGCGCGGTGCGCCACTCGCCGCAGCAGATGTACGACCTCGTGGCCGACGTGGAACGCTATCCCGAATTCCTGCCGCTCTGCGAATCCCTGCGCGTCCTGCGCCGCCAGCCCGGCCCGGACGGCACCGAGATCCTCGTCGCCGAGATGGGGGTCGGCTACAAGGCGATCCGCGAGCGCTTCACCACCCGCGTCACCCTCGATCCGCAGAACCTGAAGATCGTCGCCGAATATATCGACGGGCCGTTCCGGCACCTCGAGAACCGCTGGGGTTTCAAGGAGAGGTCGCCGAGCGGCTGCGACGTCGACTTCTTCATCACCTACGAGTTCAAGAGCCGTACCCTCGGCCTCCTCATGGGCACGATGTTCGACCGCGCCTTCCGCAAGTTCACCGATGCGTTCGAGGGCAGGGCGGACCGGGTATACGGCGCCGCCTGACGCGCCGGTGCCCGTTCTCTGACAGGCTACTGGATCCACACATCTGCTCGACGGCCGTTTCTCTACCCTTGAGGGTTCGACATGAGGCGCGACGGGCTCCCTCTCCTGAAAGGAGAGGGGATCCGTGCTGCCCGCGAGATGTGTGGCGCCGTAGATAAGACGGGCGGACAATGCCGGGCGGGACCCTAGATACAGGGACGCAACGCCACCGGAGAACACCCCCGTGAGACCGATCCCGATTCTCGTCCTCGCCCTCGCCTTGAATGCGGGCCTTGCCGGCTTCGCCGTGGCGGACCAGCCCGGCCCCGACTGGCTGCCGGTCGATCAGGTCAAGAAGGCGCTGATGGCCGAGGGCTACACCGAGATCACGAGGCTCGAGGCCGATGACGGCCATTGGGACGGCGAGGGCATCAAGAACGGCCGAAAGATGAAGTTCGATGCCGATCCGAAGACGGGCGCGATCCTCGGCGAAGTGGCCGAGTGAAAGCCGGCTTGATCGGATGTCTCACCGGATGGTGAGACCGAAGTCGGTCCTCCCATCGGACCGCCTCATCCTGAGGTGACGCCGCACAGCGGCGGCCTCGAAGGAGCCCTCCAGATCGCGCGATGCTGGCTGGAGCCCTCCTTCGAGGCCGCTCCGCGGCACCTCAGGATGAGGTGAAGCCTTGGAAAAAAGCAACTGACATAGGCCTCAATCCGTCCCAACGGGCTCCACGGCTCGGCCGAACAGGTCCAGCGCCTCTACCACGGCGAGGCGGCGGATCTCGGTGCGGCCGAGATCGCCGTAGCGGCGTTCGATATGCCGGGTCGCGGCGCCACGGCGGGCGAGGCCGAAATGCACGAGGCCCACGGGCTTGGCCTCGCTGCCGCCGCCAGGGCCGGCGATGCCGGTGATCGAGACCGCCACATCCGCGTGCGAATGGGCGAGCGCCCCCTCCGCCATGGCGCGGGCCACGGATTTGCTCACCGCCCCGTGGGTCGCGATGAGGTCGGCGGGCACACCGAGCATTTCGGACTTGGCGTCGTTGGAATAGGTGACGAAGCCGCGCTCGACCACCGCCGAGGAGCCGGGCACGGCCGTGAGCAGCCCGGCGACGAGGCCGCCGGTACAGGATTCGGCGCAGGCCGCGCGAAGCCCGGCGGCGGCATAGGCCGCCACCAACACCTCGGCGCGGGCGAGGAGCGCCGGGTCGTCGATCACGCCGCGTCGTCTTCCGGCAGGCGGATCGTCGCCGCCGCCTGGGCCGCGAGTCCCTCGGCGCGGCCGACGAAGCCGAGCTTCTCGGTGGTCGTCGCCTTGATGGAGACCGAGCTCAGCTTCACGCCGCAGATCTCGGCGATGCGGGCGCGGATGGCCTCGCGATGGGCGCCGATGCGCGGGGCTTCGGCCAGGACGGTGATGTCGAGATGGTCGATCCGGCCGCCCCGGTCGCGGACGAGCTTCACCGCATGGGCCAGGAAGCGGTCGGACGAGGCGCCGCGCCATTGCTCGTCGCTCGGCGGGAAATGCGTGCCGATGTCGCCATCCGCGATCGCCCCGAGGAGGGCGTCCGTGAGGGCGTGCAGCGCCACGTCCCCGTCGGAATGGGCCAGCACGCCGCGATCGGCGGGGATCTTCACGCCGCCGAGCCAGACATGGTCGCCTTCGGTGAAGGCATGGACGTCGAAGCCGGTCCCGAGGCGGGTCACGTAGGTCGTCATGGAATCGGTCTCTGGTTCGGAGGACAGGGCATCGCTGCCGGAAAAGCCGCGGTCGGCCTCGATCAGGTCCGAGGGCTGGGTGATCTTGCGGTTGCGCGGGTCGCCCTCGAACACCACCACGTCGAGCCCGGCCCATTCGGCCAAAGCCCCGTCATCGGTAAAGCCGTGGAGATCCGCCTCCGCCGCCTTGCGGTGGGCGGCGAGGAGGGGCGCGAAGGCGAAGGCCTGAGGGGTCTGGACGGCGCGCAGGGATTCGCGTGCGGGGGTCTCGCGCACCCGGCCGATCCCCGTCCCGGTATCCTCGACGATCTTGATCGTATCGGTGACGGCGATGCCGGGTACCGCCGCGCCATGGTCCCGGCCGGCGACGAGGGCGCGGTCGATCAAGGCCGTGTCCACATGCGGACGGGCGGCATCGTGGACGAGGACGAGACTTGGCGGGCCCGTCACCGCCGACCTCCCGGCCAAGGCTTCGAGACCAGACCTGACGGATTGCTGGCGCGTGGCGCCGCCCTCGACGGGGGCCGCGAGCTTGGCGCGCAGAACGGGGTCGAGTTCCGCGACGCAGGCGTGGTAGAACGAGGCCGCGTCCGCGGCGATCACGGGCTGGATCACCGCGAGGTCGGGATGCGCCGCCAGCGCGGCGAGGGTCCGCGTGAGGACCGCGCGTCCGCCGACGCTGCGATATTGCTTGGGAACGTCACCGCCGATGCGGATCCCGCGGCCGGCTGCGACGACCACCGCGGCGTTCCAGGCGGTGCCGGACATGGAAAAGTGCTCCCGCATCAGTTCGAGGTAGCGTGGATGGCTGGGGTGGTCTGTCGTTTAAGCGGGGCATAGCCTGAAATCAAATCGCGCAAGGCGCTTGCGTCGCCCCGGCGATTGTCTATTTGTTGGGCACAATGAAAGCTGATGATTATTTGAGCGTTCTGCGCTCGGGCGATGGCCAGGGTCAGGCCGGCGAGAAGGCAGGCGCCGCGGCTTCGGTGCCGGTCCTGCTCGCCCCCCTGTCGGGCGTCACCGACCTGCACATGCGTCGCATCGCGCGGCGTCTGGGTGCAAGCGCCGTCGTCTCGGAAATGGTGGCGGCGGCCGAATTCGCCCGTGGGGCGGAGGAGGCGCGCCTGCGGGCCGAGGGCGGCGGAGTCGATCCCCACGTGGTCCAGCTCGCCGGTTGCGTGCCCGAATCGATGGCGGAGGCCGCACGGCTGGCCGAGGCGAATGGCGCCGATGTGATCGACATCAACATGGGTTGCCCGGCCAAGACCGTCACCGGCGGGGAGGCGGGCTCCGCCCTGATGCGCGACATCGAGGGGGCCACGCGCATCCTCGCCGCCGTCCGCGCGGCGGTGGCGATCCCGGTCACGGTCAAGATGCGCCTCGGCTGGGACCATGCGAGCCTCAATGCCCCCGATCTCGCCCGGCGCGCCGAGGGGCTCGGCCTCGCGGCGGTGACGGTCCATGGCCGCACCCGGCAGCAATTCTACAAGGGCCAGGCCGATTGGGCCGCCATCCGCGCCGTGGTGGATGCGGTCTCGATCCCGGTCATCGCCAATGGCGACGTCGTCGATCTCGCCGGTGCGCGGGCCTGCCTCGCCGCATCGGGCGCCGCCGGGCTGATGATCGGCCGCGCGGCCCTGGGTCGTCCCTGGCTGGTGGGCGAGATCGCCGCCGGTCTCGCCGGCCGGGCACCGCGTTCCCTCGGCGCCGAGGAGAAGGCCGCCCTCGCCCTGGAGCATTACCAGGGGCTCCTCGCGCTCTACGGCCCCGCCATGGGCGTGCGCCACGCGCGCAAGCACCTGGCGGCCTATGTGGACGGGTCCGGCGCGCTCGGCCCCGACGACCGGACGCGGCTCCTCACCACCACCGATCCGGCCATCGCAGCCGACCTTCTCTCGAAGGCGATGCGGCACCCGCGCGTACCATTCGTCACCGAGGAGGCAGCGTGAGCGCGGACAAGGAACATGGCGGCCGGACCATCGCCCCGCCCACGAGCGAGGCGGTGATCAACGCCCTGCCGCTGCCGGTCATCACCATCGGCGCAGACGACCGCATCCTCCATGTGAACCACGCGGCGGAGACGTTCTTCGATCATTCCGCGCGGTTGATGCAGCGCCGGCACCTGCGCGACATCATCCCGTTCTCGTCCCCGATCAGCGCCCTCGTGGCCGAAGTGCGCCGCCGCAAGGCGAGCGTCAGCGAATACGGCGTCGAGCTGGTCCAGCCGCGCTCCGGCCTGGAGCGCAACGTCGACGTCTTCGCGACCCCCCTCGGCGACGAGGAGGATGCGGTGGTGATGATGCTCCAGGAGCGCACCATCGCCGACAAGATGAACCGGCAGCTCACCCATCGCGGCGCCGCGCGCTCGATGATCGCGCTGGGGGCCATGCTGGCACACGAGATCAAGAACCCGCTCGCGGGCATCCGCGGGGCGGCCCAGCTCCTCGAACAATCGGGCACCGAGGACGACCGCCTGCTCACCCGGCTGATCTGCGACGAATCCGACCGGATCGTCCGCATCGTCGAGCGGATGGAGCTGTTCGGCGACGAGCGCCCGGTGGAGCGCGGACCGGTCAACGTCCACGGCGTACTCGATCAGGTGAAGCGCTCGGCCCAGTCGGGCTTTGCCCGGCACATCCGCTTCGTCGAGACCTACGACCCGTCGCTGCCCCCGGTCCTGGGCAATCGCGACCAGCTGATCCAGGTCATCCTCAATCTGGTGAAGAACGCCGCCGAGGCCATCGGCGCCGATGCGGTAGACGGCGAGATCACCCTCTCCACCGCCTTCCGCACCGGGCTGAAGATGCAGGTGCCCGGCACGCGGGAACGGGTGAGCCTGCCCATCGAAGTGGCGGTGCGGGACAACGGGCCGGGGGTCTCGGCCGAGCTCCTGCCCGACCTGTTCGACCCGTTCGTGACCACGAAAGCGCAGGGGTCCGGCCTCGGACTTGCACTTGCGGCCAAGATCATCGGCGATCACGGTGGCATCGTCGAATGCGATCCCGTGCCGCGCCGCACCACTTTCCGTCTCCTCCTTCCCATGTCGAGCGCCCGTGACGGGCGCGAGTCGGCCGCGGAGCAATAGAGTCGCGTCATGCCCAACGGCCACATCATCGTCGCGGACGACGACGCCGCCATCCGCACCGTCCTCAACCAGGCCCTGTCGCGGGCCGGCTACGAGGTCCGCTCCACCGGCAACTGCGCCACCCTCTGGCGCTGGGTCGCGCAAGGGGAGGGCGACCTCGTCATCACCGACGTGATGATGCCGGACGAGAACGTGTTCGACCTGCTGCCGCGCATCAAGCGCGTCCGGCCGGAACTGCCGATCATCGTCATGAGCGCGCAGAACACGTTCATGACCGCGATCCGCGCCTCCGAGCGCGGCGCCTACGAATACCTGCCCAAGCCCTTCGACCTGAAAGAGCTCATCGCCATCGTCGGCCGGGCGCTGTCGCGACCGCGCGGCACGCCCGCCCCCGGCGCCGATCCCGGCAACGAGGACATCCCGCTGGTGGGCCGCTCGCCGGCCATGCAGGAGATCTACCGGGCGCTCGCCCGCCTCATGCCCACCGACCTCACGGTGATGATCACCGGCGAGTCGGGCACCGGCAAGGAGCTGGTGGCCCGCGCGCTGCACGATTACGGCCGTCGCCGCTCCGGGCCGTTCGTGCCGGTGAACATGGCGGCGATCCCGCGCGACCTCATTGAATCCGAGCTGTTCGGCCATGAGAAGGGCGCCTTCACCGGCGCGCTCTCGCGCTCTGCCGGCCGGTTCGAGCAGGCGGAAGGCGGCACGCTCTTCCTCGACGAGATCGGCGACATGCCGATGGAGGCCCAGACCCGCCTCCTACGCGTGCTGCAGCAGGGCGAATACACCACCGTGGGCGGCCGGGTGCCGATCAAGACCAATGTCCGCATCATCGCGGCCACCAACAAGGACCTGCGCGTCTCGATCCAGCAGGGCATCTTCCGCGAGGATCTGTTCTTCCGGCTCAACGTGGTGCCGCTGCGCCTGCCCGCGCTGCGCGAGCGCTCGGAGGACGTGCCCGACCTGATCCGCCACTTCTTCATCCTGGTGGAGAAGGAGGGCCTGAGCCGCAAGCAGCTCGACGGCGAAGCGATGGAGCGCCTGAAGCGCTATCGCTGGCCCGGCAACGTGCGCGAACTCGAGAACCTCGTCCGGCGTCTCGCCGCCCTGTATCCGCAGGAGACGATCACCGGCCCGGTGATCGAGGCCGAGCTCGATACGCTGCCCCTCGCCCAGCCGCAGGCCAACGGTTCGGCCGCCAGGAAATCGGGCGGGGCCGACAACGAGACCCTCTCGGGGGCGGTGGAGCGCCATCTCGCCGAGTATTTCAGCGGCTATCGCGACACGCTGCCCCCGCCCGGCCTCTACCACCGAATCTTGCGCGAGATCGAAGGCCCGCTGATCGGCGCGGCCCTGGCCGCCACCCGCGGCAACCAGATCCGCGCGGCCGAACTGCTCGGCGTCAACCGCAACACCCTGCGCAAGAAGGTGCGGGACCTCGACCTTCAGGTCTTCCGCAACGCGCGGTGAGCCCGAACGACACGCACGGCGAACCGAAAGACCTGTTCCACTTCGGCGAAGACCCGGCCATCCGGGTCTTCGCGCCGCGCCCCGTCCGCGTCGGCGTGGATCGCGGAGAGGCGGGGGCCTGGCTGAACGGCCCCCTGGTCTGGGCGATCGATGACGCCCACAGCCTGCTCTACCTGTTCCCGCGCGACTGCCCCCGGATCGTGATCTGGCCCACCGATGGGACCTCGACGGAGGACCGGCGCAGGTGGTTCGGCGACGTCACCGGCCGCGCCGTGGCCTATGTGGAGGAGGATTGGGCGGAGCGGATCGCCACCGCCGCGATTCAACGCTACCGCATGCCGCCCGAGACCTTCGAACCCACCGGCGAGCTTGGCACCTGGGTCTCGAAGAGCCCGGTCGTCCCCACCGGCCACGACACGATCCGGCACCTGCCCGGTGCGATGGCGGCGGCGGGCCTGGAGCTTCGCACCTTGTCCCGCCTCACGCCGCTCGCGCCGATCTGGCGCTCCACCCTCCACGCCAGCGGCATCCGCCTCAGGAACGCGCAGGATTGGGTGACTCCGGAGGGCGGGCCGCCGAAGCCGATCGCGGATGCTCGTGTGCGGTGAGGGGACGCTCCGCCATGGCCGAGCGGGAGCGAACCGCTGACCGTCCCCCGAAACGCAGCGGCTCAAAAAACCAATCTCTTAGCCATCTTCTTTCACGCGGAGACAGGAGGTTGGTGCCTTTCTGTCTCCCGCGTGCCGATCCGTGTCGGTTCCGATATCGTAGGACCGGCAATGGCACTGAGTGAGCGCGAAGCGGGTGTTGCGACGGCAAGCACCCGGCGCGGCAATGGCCGGCATCGCCTTGCCACTCAGGTCGGTCTCGTCGTGGTCATGATCACGATCGTGCTCTCGGGCTTCTTCTACACCAACCGGCACCAGCAGGCTCTCATCGACCTGCGCGAGGGCGGGCGGCAGATGCGCATCGCCCAGGAAGCGCTCATGGGCGCGGAAGCCTACGTCCTCAACAGAGCCCTCGGCGACCGGGACACCGACTACAGCGAGTACAGCCGCGCCTTCGAATCGCTCCATAGCCGCCGCGATACGCATCTGGCTCGCCTCGATCCTTTCCTCAGGATGCCCGACGGGACCAGCACGTCCGCCGACGCCAGCATCAAATCGCTCGAAGCCATCTGGACGGACGCTCTCGAACTCGTCCGGGCCGGAAGGCTGGAGGCGGCCCAGTCCCTGCTCAAGGAACGCAGGAGTGCCGCTCTGATCGGCACGATGCGTCGCGCGTTCGATGCCTTCCTGGCGGACTGGAACTCGCACTTCGCCGATCACGAGACCCGCATCGAGATCGGCAAGAGCATCGTGTTGCTCTCGCAGATTCTAATTGCCGGAATCATGATCTTCGCATTCCGGTCGAGCGCGCGAGATGCCCAGGCCCGGGCGACGGCCATCGCCGACATGGACGCGTCCAGAACACAGATCGGTCATCTGTTCGAGATGACGGACATGCTCCAGAGCGCCACAGACCATCACGATGCGAACGCGGTCCTGCGAGCCACCGCCGGCGAACTGATCGGCGGCTTCAGCGGAGCGCTCTACGTCTTCAACAACTCACGGGACCGCCTCGTCCTCTCGACCTCCTGGGCGTGCGAGGATGGATCGCCCCCGCCGGAGGTGATCGCGATCAACCAGTGCTGGGCCATGAAGCGCGGCAAGCCGCACATCAACCGCAGCGGCTCCAGAGCCCTCTGCTGTGAGCACCATGCCTCCGGTCTCGCCGCCCTCGAAATCCCGATGGTCGCGCGGGGCGAGAATCTCGGCCTTCTTCAGGTCTTCGCGCAGGGTTCGGGCGCGGAGGAACGCCTGGCTGCCATCCTGCCGCTGAGCTCGGCGCTCGGGGACGCGATGTCGCTCGCCCTGTCCAACATCGCGCTGCGCGAGAAGCTGCGCAACCAGGCGCTCCGCGATCCGCTGACGGGCCTCTACAACCGACGTTACATGGAGGACAGTCTCGACCGATATGTCCGCATCGCCGAGCGCGAGGGGCGGAAGGTCTCGGTGATCATGATCGACCTCGACCACTTCAAGCGCCTCAACGACGAGCACGGCCATGCGACGGGGGACGCGGTTCTGAGGGAGGCGGCGGCAGCGATCGTCGGAGCGCTCCGGGAGACCGATGTCGCCTGTCGCTACGGTGGCGAGGAAATGATCGTGTTTCTCCCCGATTGCAGCCTCGAGGATGCGGCGCTCAAGGCAGAACAGATCCGGGAACGGATAGAGGCTCTGTCCGGAGGCCATGGTGCGAAGGTTTCCGCATCGCTGGGCGTGTCCTCCCTTCCGAGCACGTCGAGCAACAGCGCCGACCTCGTCAAGGCAGCCGACACGGCCCTCTATCGCGCCAAGCACGGCGGACGAAACCAGGTCGCGGTCGCCCCGGTTCAATCGGGCTGGCGTGCCGACCGCGAAGGGCCGGCCAGCCCACAGGCGCATCTTCGCGTCGCGGCCGGATAATTTTTCGACGCAACTCGGCGAGGGCTCGCCCCAACCCGGACATCCTCTCCGTATCGCCAAGCGGCCCGAGCGCGGATCGTCCCGGGGCCTGCTCGGGGTCGATCAGAGAGAGGATCGCGAAGACCGCGAGCCAGGAGCCCTGGAGGAGATAGGCCCCGGCCGCGATCAGGCGCTCCACCCTGCATGCGAGCGGCATCCGTCTCGGGAACACGCAGGACCGGGTGGCTCCGAAGGGCGAACCGCCGAAGCCGATCGCGGGTGCTCGCGTGCAGTGAGGTGATGGTTGGGTTGTAAGGCGGACGTCTGTCGTGGGTGGATGACGGCCCCTGTCCCAAGAATGATGGTCCGCGGCATCATGTGTCATGACTTGCCGGATATCTCGCAGAATAAACGGATCAATCATTAATTATGACTCATCATATTTCAAAATAAAATATGTAAAATTACTTCAAGATTCTATTTATTTCTCTTCTGTTGAACGATTTTACTGAAAATTGTCAAATACGATTTTTGAATTAATCAGTCGAACGATCGACGACAAACGCTTACTGAGTGTGCCCAGGACGCCACTCGATAAATTTCGAAAAATCATTATCCGGTCGCCTGACACGTTTGTCTGAGGAGAGAACGTTTGGCCGAGGATCGTGTTCGCTCTCCTTCCCGGACATGGCTTTCGATCTCGGTGCTCGGCATCGCCGCGTTCACGATGGTCTCGACCGAATTCGCCCCGATCGGGCTGATGACGCAGATGGCCGTCGATCTCGGGGAAGCCCAGGCCACCATCGGTCTCACCGTCACCCTCTACGCCTGGTTCGGAGCCCTCAGCGGTCTTCTCGCGCCGACACTCGTCGGACGCGTCCCGCGCAAGGCCCTCCTGATCGGCCTCATGCTCGTCATCGCCGCCTCGAACGCGATCGCGCTCCTATCGCCGTCCCTGGAAGTGCTGTTCTTCGCCCGCTTCGTCGGGTCCATGGCACACGGCATTTTCTGGGCGACGGTTGCCGCCTTCGCCATGGACATCGCTCCGCCTCATCGAACGGGGCTGGCGACCTCCATCGTCTTCGGCGGCATTTCAGTCGCCACGGTCATGGGTGTTCCGGCGGTGAACATGGCGGGGCAGGCAATGGGATGGCGCGGAGCGTTCGGCGCCCTTGGGCTGCTCGGCCTGCTGACGGCCGTCTCGATGGTGGTGACGCTTTCGAACCTGACGACCTCGGCGCGCGGCCGGGAGACGACGCTCGCCGATGCCATCAGTGAGCGGACACTCCGCCCGATCTACGCCATCACCGCGCTGATCGGGGCGGTTCATTTCGCGGCCTACACCTTTGCCGAACCGTTCATCGCGGCGCTTCCGGGCATCGTGCCGAATGCGGTCCCGATCTTCCTGTTCGCCTTCGGTGCGGCAGGGCTTCTCGGCAGCGTTCTCGGCGCATGGCTGATCGATCGCTTCCTGCACGAGGTCATCCTCTGTGCGCTCACGGCCATGGGACTGGCCCTGATCCTCATGGGAACGTCGAGCACGGCCCTCGGTCTTGCCGGCGTCGGAGCATGCCTCGTGGTCTGGGGCGCGGCGATCTCGATGCTGTTCGCGACGCTGCAGACTTGGATTCTGAAGGCGGCGGGCCCGCTGGCGACGCCGGCGGCAGCCGTTCACACGGCCGTCCTGAACACGGCGATCGGCATCGGCGCCATGGCGGGATCCGTCCTGCTCGATCGATGGGGCACCTTCACCGTCATGCTCGGTGCCGGGATCGGCGCGATGCTGACCCTGGGCCTCGCCCTGATACCGCAAGGACGGAGGAGACAGCCGATTTGACGAACTTCCCGCCCGACACAGCGCCCGTCATTCGCATCGCGGCAGCTTTGATTTTCGATTCGCGAGGCAGGACGCTCCTCGTCCGAAAGCGAGGGTCCGTGTTCTTCATGCAGGCGGGAGGAAAGATCGAGCCGGGAGAGACCCCGCGCGCGGCTTTAGGGCGAGAGCTGAAGGAAGAGCTCGGTGTGGAGCTTCCGCCCGAAGCGTTTCATCTCGGCCGTTTCGTCGCGGAAGCCGCGAACGAAGACGGACACTGGGTGGACGCCGAACTCTACGGCTTCCTCCTCGACCAGCACGTCTCTCCCGCAGCCGAAATCGAAGAGGTCGTCTGGGCTTCCGAAACGATGCTGCCAACGATCAAGCTCGCGCCCCTGACGTGCAACGAGGTCATGCCGCTGGCCCGGCGAATGCGACTGTCGAAATTGTAAATCTCGATCCATCGAACAGACGGATCGATGGGCGCCATACGACGAAGCGCGGGCGGGTTTCCCCGTCCGCGCTTAGAAAGATCGACCCGGCCGCGAGGGTCGGGACGTGAGCGTCAGGCCATGGCGGGTTTGGCCGACATGGCGCGCGTCTCGCCGAGGCCGAGCCAGTTCCGGCGCATGGGCTTGAGGACGAAATAGGCGAGGATCGCGGTCAGCACGTCGAGGGTGATGATGATGGCGAAGACCGGGAGCCAGGAGCCCTGGACCAGGTAGATCCAGGCGGCGATCGGTCCGCCGAAGAGCGAGCCGATGCCCTGCGCCATGTAGAGGAAGCCGTAATTGGTGGTGGCGTGCTTGGTGCCGAATGTGTCGGTGAGGATCGAGGGGAACAGCGAGAAGATCTCGCCCCAGGCGAAGAACACGACGCCCGAGAGCAGGGCGAAGGCATACGGATTCTCGCGGAAGACGAGGAGCAGCGCGATGGCCGCCGCCTCGGCGGCAAACGCGATGCCCATCGTGTTCTCGCGGCCGATCTTGTCCGAGACCCAGCCGAAGAAGGGCCGGGTGAGGCCGTTGGTGATGCGGTCGAAGGTCAGCGCGAAGGGCAGGGCCACGAAGCCGAAGATGATCGCGTCGGCCACACCGAAGTCGCGGGCGAAGGAGGCGAAGTTCGCCACCACCATCAGGCCGCCGGTGGACATCATCGTCATCATCGCGAACATCAGCCAGAACAGCGGCGTCTTCAGCATCTCCTTCGGGGCGGTGTCGTGGACGCAGGTCGAGAGGTTGCGGGCCGGGGCCGGCAGGACCTCGTCGGCACGGGGAGCCCTCAGGCCGAGGGCGGCCAGCGCGCCGACGACGCCGAGGACGATGCCGAACACCGTCAGCGTGTGGCGGTAGCCCGAGGCGGTGAGCATATCGCTGATCGGGAAGGTGCTGAGCATCGCGCCCATGCCGTAGCCGGCGGCGACGACACCCACGGCGAAGCCCCGGCGATCGGGAAACCATTTCACCATCAGGCCGACGATGCCGACATAGACGATGCCGGTGCCGAGACCGCAGAACAGGCCGTAGGTGGCGTAGACGCCCCAGAGCGTGTCGACGCGGGCGGCGAGCACCCAGCCGAGGCCCGAGAGGACGGCGCCCAGCGCGATCATCAGCTTGGGGCTGAACCGGTCGATCAGGTAGCCCTGGACCGGTGAGAAGAAGGTCTGCAGCACGATCAGGATCGTGAAGGTCCATTGCAGCTGCGGGAGGCTCGCGCCCGTCGTCGCGATCAGCGGTTTGGTGAACAGCGTCCAGACATATTGGGGGCTCGAGATCGCCATCATGGCGACGAGGCCGAGGCCGAGCTGTATCCAGCGCTGCCGGGAAAGATTCGTATCCATTATGCACTCCATGCTGCGGGCACGGAGACGCAAAGTGTATACCAGATTGCACGGCCCGGCTTTCAGCGCCGCGCGGAAACCAGCCAGCAGCCGGCATCCAGGGACACGGCGCCGGAAACGGCCCGTTCCGCGAAGTCGTCGCTCACCCGTTTCAGGGCGTACGCGCGGACCGACGCGGGCTGATCGCGCAGGAGCCGGGAAACCGGGCCGAGCTCGGTGGCGAAATCCGCGGCGGCCTCCGCCGCATCTCGGGCGGTGCCGTCGCCGGACCTCGCGAGGGTGAGGGGCCGGTCGATCGCCTCGAGGGTGATGTCGAGGAAGCCCGCCTGCGCCAGCACCGCGTTGAGGGTCTCCGCCTCGGCGAAACGGAACGGCCCCGGCGCGTCGGCGGGGCCGGGTTCGGGTTCCGGCACCAGGGGCAGGACGAGGTTCCTCGGCACCGTGATCCAGGGATTGTCCTCGATCCGCCGCCAGCACAGGAAGGTCAGGCGTCCGCCGGGGACCAGGGCCTTGCGGATATTGGCGAAGGCGGCGCCGGAATCGTCGAAGAACATCACGCCGAAGCGGGAGATCGCCTGCTCGAAGGCGGCATCGCCGAAATCGTGGGTCTGGGCGTCCGCCTCGATGAACGCGATCGGCGCCAGGGCGGGGGCCTCGATGGCGGCCCGCTCGCGCGCCACCGCGAGCAGGGGGG
>NZ_VRVC01000091.1:0-21882 GCF_008040005.1 Methylobacterium sp. WL19 | reverse complement strand
CGCCCTGCAGCAGCCCCGCGCCGGGCGCCACCCCCAGGTCGAGACCGCCATGGTCGCCGACGCGACCCTGCGCCGGATCGGTGCGCGCCTCTCGGCCCTGCGTCATGCCGCCGAGCCCAAGCCCGCTCTCGCCGAAGAGCTCGCGGGCGATGCCGGGGACGAGGCGGAGGCGTGCCGCGCCTGGACCTTGTGGATCACCACCACCCTCGCCCGCCTCGCCGAGGATGGCGGCGCCCTGCCCGCCCATCCCGACCTGCCCCGCGCCGAGTCTCTCGTGCGCCTCGTGACGCAGGTGGAACTGCTGGCCGAGACCCTGCGCCCGCAACGGTCGCGCGAGGCGGCAGCTCCCGCCGAGGCCGTCCCCGAAACGGCCCGCCGCTAGGTCTTTCCACCCGCCCGGGGCTAAAGGGGGCGTGTCTCGCGATCCCCTTCTCAGGCTGGGCTGATTCTTGGAAGACCTCCTCCACCGATGGCTGCAGGCGACCGGGTCGATCCGGGCCGACGTCCTCGCCGTCCTCGGCATCGTGCTGGCGCTTCTCGTCACGGTTCACGCCTTGCTGCGCAAGCGCGAGATCGGCACCGCCATCGGCTGGATCGGCCTCGCTTGGCTGTCGCCGATCTTCGGGACGGCTCTCTACGCGATCTTCGGCGTGAACCGGGTCTCGCGCCGGGCGCGCCAGTTGAGGGTGAGGCCGTCGCAACAGGCGGGCTCCCCCGTCATTCCCGACGCCAGCGTGCCCGAGGACCTGCGGCCCCTCGACCGCGCCGTCCGCCGGATCACGCGGCTCGTCCTCCTGGGCGGCAACGACTTTTCCATCCTGCGCAACGGCGACGCAGCCTATCCGGCGATGCTGGAGGCGATCGGGGGAGCGACGCGCAGCGTCGCCCTGTCGAGCTACATCTTCCGCAACGACGGCGCCGGGTCGCGCTTCTTCGAGGCGCTGGTGGCCGCGCGCGCGCGCGGCGTCGAAGTCCGGGTGCTCATCGACGGGATCGGCAGCGGCTACTTCTTCCCCGCCATGGCGCGGCGCCTGCGCCGGGCCGGGGTGCCGGTGGGGCTGTTCATGCATTCCGCCCTGCCCTGGCGCATGCCGTTCCTGAACCTGCGCACCCACAAGAAGATCCTCATCGTCGACGGGCGCATCGCCTTCACCGGCGGCATCAACATCGCCGACGAGAACCTCGTCGCCACCTCCCCTCCGGACCCGGTGCGCGACACCCATTTCCGCATCGAGGGGCCGGTGGTGGAGCAGCTGTCGCAGGCGTTTTCCGCCGACTGGGCCTTCGTCATGGGCGAGGAGCTCGACGGTCCGCGCTGGTTCCCCCCGCTCGGCGCGGCGGGCGAGATCGAGGCCCGTGTCGTCACCTCGGGGCCGGATGCGGATATCGAGAAGATCGAGTTCGCGGTGATGTCGGCGATCACCTGCGCGCAGCACAGCATCCGTCTCGTCACCCCCTATTTCCTGCCGAGCGAGATCCTGTCCACGACCCTGGCGCTCGCCGCGACGCGGGGCGTGCGCGTGGACGTCATCATCCCGCGGGCGAGCAACCACAGCTACGTGGACTGGGCGACGCGGGCGCACGTGGCGCCGCTGCTCGAGGCGGGCGTGCGGATCTGGCTCGACGAGCCGCCCTTCGACCATTCGAAGCTCCTCGTCGTCGACGGGGAATGGAGCTTCGTCGGCAGCGCGAACTGGGACATGCGCAGCTTCCGCCTGAACTTCGAGCTCAACGTCGAGGTCTACGACCGCGCCTTCGCCGACCGCCTCGACGCGTTCATGCGGACGAAGATGGACGCCCGCCTGACGGCCGAGGAGCTCGCGCGGCGGCCCTTGCCCGTGCGGTTGCGCGACGCAGCCGTACGACTAATGCTGCCATACCTCTGACGGTCCGCTCGCCCGCCTGGGCCGGCGCGGGGCCGAGATGCACCACGATGGGCCGGTGGTCGGAGGCGCCGCGCGGCAGCACCGTGCGGCCGAGGCAGGCGAGCCCGCGCACGAGGCAGCGGTCGATGCGCAGGGGCACGAGATCGACCATGGCATGGGTCGGGATGCGGGGCCCGGCATCGCGGAACCCCGGCAGCAGGGCGGGGCCCACGAGGTTGTAGTCGCCGATCACCGCGGCGCGCGCCGGCAGGCTCTGCTCGATCCGCCGCAGCTGCCGCCGGTTGAGTACCTGCCCATGCGAGAGATGGACGTTGGCGACACCGAACTCGCCGAAATCGAGGATCTGGCAGACCCGGTCGACGACGGCGCCCGACGGCAGGGCGATGACCACGGGCGGGGAGGCCCAGGGATGCGGGCTCCACATGGCGAGCCCATGGATACGGCCGGGCAGCGGCGCCCAGGCATAGACGCCGCCGAGCCGTTCCTCGATCACCGCGATGTCCTTGGTCGCCTCCTGCATCAGCAGCAGGTCGGGCCGCTCGCGCTCCACCAGGGCGACGATGGCATCGACCTTGGCTCCGGTGCGCCGCAGCAGGTTCCAGCTCACGATCTTGCGGAAGTGGCTGCGGTCCAGCGCATCGAGGGCGTGCAGGTCCGGGAATCGGGCGGGATCCTGGGACGCGTAGCGGCGATCGTTGAGCGGGCCGCGCCAGGGCAGCGAAAAGTGTCTCTTGTCCGCCACCTGCCCGCCCCCGCCGTCGCCTCGTCCAGCCTGACGCTGCCTTCCTCTAACGCTTCTTGCCGAGTTCGGCTGCGATGTCCTTGATCATATGTCCGACCTTGCGGTGGGCGCTCGTCAGCTGGTCGCGGGTGACGCCCCAGCGCTTCATCCAATGCTCGACGGCCTGCCGCTCGGACAGATCGAGCCTGTCCTTGTCGATGAAGCCGCGCTTGTCCTTCAGGCCTGCCATCTGTCCCGCCTACCTCGGTCCGCATCCCCGGCGATGCGCGTCTCCGCACGGCTCTTAACCCATGTGCCGGTGTGGTGACGAACACGAAAACAACCTCCCCGTCATCGCCGGCGGGGAGGTTGGTCCGGTTCGGCGAGCCCGGTCATGCCGGGATCGCCCTCAATTCTGCGCCGCCGCTTCGCGGGTGACGCCCGGGCGCGGCCGGTTGACGGCGACGGTGTCTCCGGTGCGGCTGATCTCGATGGCGTCGGCGGTGCCGCCGAGTTCCTGCGGGGTCGAGAGGGTCACGCTCTGGCCGTTGGCCAGGACCGTCTCGAATCGCATTGCCCGGCTGGTCCCGGTGCGGGCCAGGGTGACGACCACCCGGTAGCCCTTGGGCTCGGCGGTGTAGTAGGCGACGCCCGAGAGCTCGCCCAGCGAGACGCTGCCACCGTCGAGGGGCTTGATCGTCTCGGCGGAGGCCGGAAGGGTGGCGACGCCCACGGTGACGGTGACGGTGGCGAGGGCGGCGGCGGTGATGAGGCTACGGAGTGTCATGGTGACGGGTCTCGCTGTCTTGGCAGGGGCGGTGCGCCCTTGCCGGTGACGCGAAGATGCTGTGCGGTGCATCATGGATCAAACAGATTGGATCGATAATGACTATTGACCATGTCGATCTATCCCGCATCGACCTCAATCTGCTTGTGGCCCTCGATGCCCTCCTCGCCGAGCGCAGCGTCACCCGCGCCGCCGCCCGGATCGGCATCGGCCAGTCGGCCATGAGCAGCAGCCTCGCGCGCCTGCGCACCACTTTCGGCGACGAACTCCTCACCCGCGCCCCCGAGGGGATGCGCGCCACCCCCCGCGCGCTCGCGCTCGCCGCGCCCGTGCGCACCCTCCTGCGCCAGATCCAGTCCCTGGTGCGCCGCGACGAGGCGTTCGATCCGCGCAGCGTCACGCGAACCTTCACCATCGGCCTGCCCGATTCCACCGAGGTGCTGCTCGGGCCGCGCCTTCTGGCCTACCTGCGCGAACATGCGCCGGGGATCAGCCTGCTCCTGCGATCCATCGACCGCATCCGCATCCTGCAGGAACTCGACGCGGACCGCGTCGATCTCGGCATCGGCACGTTCAGCCACGGCCAGACGCACCACAAGCAGCGGCTGCTCTACCGCGACCGCTACGTCTGCCTGTTCAATGCCGAGCTCGTCGGGCTCGAGCCTCCGATCTCCCTGGACGATTACCTGCGCTTTCCCCACGTGCTCACCAGCCTGAAGGAAACGGCGCACGGGGTGGTGGACGACGCCCTCGCCCTCCTCGGCCTGCGCCGCGACCTCGCGGTGACGACGCCGCGCTTCCTCGCCGTGCCCTTCCTGGTGCGCAGCGCGCCCGTCCTCACCACCATGCAGGAGCGCCTCGCCACCCTGTTTGCCGGAACCCTCGGCCTCGCCGTCAGCCCCGCGCCGGTGGCCCTCGACGAGGTGGCGATCTCGATGCTGTGGCACGCCTCCTACGACAACGACCCGGCCCATCGCTGGCTGCGCCAGACGTTGCTCGCCCTTGCCGACGACGCGGCGCAGGTCGGTTGAGGCGTTTCGATTCGCGTCGCCCGGCACCACGTCCGGTCCGGATCTCCTGCCGCCGGCGACCCAAAACTTGCCAATGCGCGCAGGCGCGTGCTTTGGGAGGGCCGGCATCGGCTGCTCCGCAGGAGCAGGGCTCCGGGAAAGAGGCCGCATGGGTTTGGTAGCAGGAGGGGTCGCCGACGTCGTCGGAGGCTTCGGCGCGTGGCGCATGTGGTGGATGCTGGCCAAGAACGACGTGATTCGTCGGTATCGCCGCTCGCGCGTCGGCCAGCTGTGGCTGACCCTCAGCATGGCCGTGATGATCTTCGGCATGGGCGGGATCTACGCCTCGCTCTTCGGCACCTCCATGGCCGATTACCTGCCCCATCTCGGCACGGGCCTCGTGCTCTGGGGATTGATGTCGCAGACCATCAACGAAAGCTGCTCGAGCTTTACCGATAACGACAGCATCATCCGGCAGGTCGCGCTGCCGCGTTTCACCTACCTGCTGCGGACGATCGCCCGGAACCTTTTCATCTTCGCCCATAACCTGATCATTCTGCCGGTCCTGTTCCTCGTCACCGGCACGGTGATCGACTGGCACATCCTGCTGTTCGTCCCCGGCCTGCTGCTCGTGCTCGCCAATCTGGCCTGGATCGGCTACCTCCTGGCCATCCTGTCGGCGCGGTTCCGCGACATTCCGCAGATCGTCGCGAGCATCGTCCAGGTCGCGTTCTTCGTCTCGCCGGTCGTCTTCAAGCCCTCGCAATTGCGGGGCGACCATCCCGTTCTCATCCTGAACCCCTTCGCCAGCATGCTGGACGTGATGCGCGAGCCTCTGGTCGGCCATCTGCCGAGCGCGACGTCCTATCTCATCCTGCTCGGCCTGCTGGTCGTCGGGTGGCTCGTCGCCCTGGCCTTCTCGGGGAAATATTCGCACCGCGTCGTGTACTGGCTCTGAGGGCAGGATGGCTCATATCGTCCTCGACAAGGCGAGCGTCGCACTCGCCGTCTACAATTCCCGCGGCCGTGCCCTGAAAAGCGAGATCCTGCGGCGCACGGTGGGGGGCGGCCTGCAGAACGACCGCGACAGCAGCGTCCAGGTGATCAGGGCGCTGAACGCGGTCAGCTTCGAAGCACGCGATGGCGACCGGATCGGCCTCGTCGGCGGCAACGGCGCCGGCAAGACGACGCTCCTGCGGGTGCTCAGCCGCGTCTATCCGCCGACCTCGGGCACCGCCACCATCGAGGGGCGCATCTCATCCCTGATCGATCTGTCCATGGGCATGGATACGGATGCCTCGGGCTACGACAATATCGAGATGCGCAGCATCATGCTCGGGCTCAACCATAAGCAGGCCCAGGCGATCGTCCCCGACGTGGAGGAGTTCAGCCAGCTCGGCGAGTTCCTGTCCCTTCCGATCCGCACCTATTCGAGCGGCATGATGCTGCGGCTCGCCTTCGCCGTCAGCACCGCGGTCCATCCCGACATCCTGATCCTCGACGAAGTGATCGGCGTCGGCGACGCCGCCTTCGCGGAACGCGCCGAGAAGCGGCTGCACGGCATGATCCAGAAAGCCAGCATCATGTTCCTCGCCTCCCACGACAACGCCTCGATCCAACGCTTCTGTAACCGGACGCTCTGGATGAAGGGCGGCACGTTGATGATGGACGGAGCACCGGAGGAGGTGTTGGCGGCTTATGCGGCGGATGGGCGAGTATAAAAATCTCAAACTCGTTCCAGGGAAAATTCAGCCGAGACCACGTGATGAACGTAAAGCTTCATTAGGTTGGTCTCAGCTGATGGTGTTCTTAAAGCAAAACTTTAAATACGTTTCATTGCCACTTCTTCAGCAATCATCGAAGCAAGAGTGTTGCGATCAAGGTTAGGTCCCGGACCATCGATTGTTAGGGCAATAAAGAATTCATGTTCACCTTGATGTTGGAATGAAGATTCTCGGACTCTAATCTTGCCGAGATTATACAAATCTTCGATGAGGAGGCGAAAGCTAGACGGAACAAAACGCCAGCAATGTACGTCTACGTAATCGCTAGACTGCCGTGCGAGTTCCGCCTGAGTCACCGCAGCATCAAGATGACCGGCAAACTTGAGTTTTCCTACCGTTTGCGGCGACCATCCGATCGCATCTTCGCGAAGAACATCGTAAGCGATGCTGGCCATGATGGCCGTCGGTGTAGGCCGGGTTCGCTTTTCGTCATAAGCCTGAAGAACTTCGCTGGCAAAAGTAAGTGGCTGAATTAGATCAAAGCAGAACCGTTTATCGGGAACTGCAAGGACGAGTAGACCCTTCTTCTTCAGAAAAATTGTGCAATCATTGAGAAATGAGATCAAATCTGGTGTGTGTTCGATAACATGACTGGCCAATATAAAATCATAAGAACGATCCGAGGGAATTGATTTGGAGAGTGATTGTCCATTGGTTACATGGTCAACGTACTCTATACGATCAATGTCGACATTCAAAGTTTCTGCATATTTTTTGCGAAGGCCAGCCTGATTAATGTAATCAACTGTTTCGACGTTGAAACCCTCTGATTTTGGTAGAAGGGGATTGTAGCTGGGGCCGATTTCCAAGCCGAAGCCGTCTAGTTTCAGCATCGATAGTATGCTATCACGCCTCGGCACTTTCCGTTGAGTAACGATGCTCGTTTGCATGGGCTCATTCGACAGACTATTGAAACTAACTAGCTCTCCAAATGCAGCGCGTTCAATCGCAGGCCATTGTGCCGACGATCCGTATCGGTTCTGCACGGACTTGGCCGCTTCCAAGACCACATGTGCATAGCGGCCATCTTCAATCATGGCGATGGCAAGACGTATCTTGTCCGCCCACTCAAGCTCGTTTGCTAAAAGACCTGTATAGCCATCGTTGATCGCGTTGCGAAAAGTAAATGTCGGCGATGCGACAGTAAGAGTTGCGACAGCCGCTGCCTCAAAGAATTTCAGCTCTGACTTACTGTTCGTAAAAATATTATCTTGCAGCGGGGCCAAGTTAATTTCCGTCGATCCAATTAGTCTTTGTAGATTGAGAAAATCGGTAAAAGGATATATTTCGATTCTGTCTTTGAGGGAAGATAGATCGGGATGCAGATCAAGCATTCCGACTATGCGTAAAGTAATCAATGGGTTTTCTCGGAGTAGCTTGGCTAAAGTAGATGCAATAATGGCAAAATCACGAGCATGTGTAGGAGATCCGCTAAAATATCCAATGTGAATACGATCGGTTCTTGCCCAATTGGTTTTCTGTTTGACATCGACAATGCTTTGACTAAGAGCGAGTTGCTCTTCGTTTAAGTAATTGGGAACTATGACGGCGGGTAGGCCCGTGTCCGTGGCAATCTGAGAGGCCAGGAACAGATTCGTGGTAATGACGCCATCACACAGACGGAGGGCCGTGCCCATTCGGCCGATATAGGAATACCAATAATCCCATTGTCCGCTAGGACCGGTATCTTGGTTGAGAGAATTCATCAGCAAGGGGACATGCCGCGTATCGTAAACAAGATCGTCGAGATCGAACAGAACGCGCGCTCCCCTCCGACGCGCCCGACGGATCAATCCTTCCACATCATTGTCGAAGCGAACGCGACCCAGGACAAGAACATCGGCTACGTCAACGACGCCCTCAAGGCGCTCACCATCGGCCTGACAAAACCAGCCTGCACTCGTGTCTGTAGAGACAGCATTGACTGTTTGTACGGTGTTATAAATGCGGTAACGGAAAGTACTATTATCCGGCGTCGTATAATAATAAGCGATTCGACGTGGGCGAGATACTAATGCACGAAATCTCATATCAAAATCGAGATCCCACGGATCTCTATAGGCAATTTGCTTTGGAAGACCTGTAAACATTGTTTTAAACCTCTTCAAGCCAATCAAGGGTTGACGCCAAAGACTGCTCCCAGGAACGTTTCAAGCCTTGCCGCTCATAATTTGCCGATCGATCTGGGCCATTCTGCACCAATGATACCCCTGAGCGAAGCGCTTCGAGCAGCGCGTCGACTGTAGGTTCGGCACAAATTAAGTTATCGGAATATGTAGCAAGCGACTGTTTCAAACCATAACTGTTGGTCACAGCTACAGCGCCGCAGGCTGCCAAGTCGAGCGGAGGATAACTTGGATGAGGCGTCAACATCAACGAAAGTCCGAGATCCATACTGCGTAGCATTGTAACGTATTTATCCCAAGGAAGGCTTTCAATGATGGTAATTGGCATGCCGCCAGGAAATGCCATGACTGGTAGATCTCGACCAACAAAATGGATGTTCCACTCGTCAGGCTTTAATATTCCTTGCTCAACCGCCGCATTGAGGGTTTCAAGCCCAAGGAGGTACAAGTTTCGTGCATTATTCGGTCGCGCGTAGAAAAAGAAGTTTCTTTTTTGTCTCTGAACACGATCGGGAAAATAGGCACTATCGGGGAAGGCAGGCTCAAACCAGGTGGCATGCTCTCGAAGTCCGGTGATTCCTGTGTCGATGAGATGGTCGTAAAGTAGTTTTGTGTTAACTACTCTCCGAAGCCCTGGCGTTCTCATTGTATTATAAGCACGTAGTTGCTCGTCTCCATGCGGATAAAACATCCGCTCATCTTCCTGGAGAATGTAAACCACGCGCTCGTGGGGGACCGCAGAGAGAACATTTGCCGTTGACCACCAAGAAGTGGTAAGGAAGACATCATCTTTACTCAAGTCGATCGGACGACCGGTCTTTGAAATATTAGTATAACAAAATTCAATGTGTTCTGGTGGTAGTACACCAAGGGAAACTAAAAGATTTGCCACGTTGTCGCGCAGCGGTTCTGCGCGTAATGTGGAAATACGCAATGTTGCCCCACGGCGCTTTGCCCAAAGTGCAGCAAGAATTGTAGCAGTGCCGACGCCACCGAAGAAACTATCAGCAGCAATACTATCGGTTACCATGGTGATGCGTGGACGGACAGCACGAGCGATTGAAAAAACAGGTAGTGGGCGAAGGTCCGAAAGGCTCCTATTTACGACATCCGCTGTCGTTAATGACGACTTTGCAACGGAACGTGAACTGTGATCTGGTCCGCTGATGCTCGCTGCGTACGATTTGCCTAATCCCGGCGCAGAAATTGAATTTGCAAGAGCAATCTTTCGCTCGCGTAGATATTGTATCCGCGCTGGAGTACGATGTGGTGTGATGGCCCACCAGCATAAGCGCGCCGCTCGACGTCCAAAACGACGGATCGGAGGAGGGACTTGGGAAGCGAGGGAACGCACAGATGACGTCGCACGCCAAGTTGCACTACCTTCTATAGCCGTCAGTTGCTGGTTAACAATATGCAAGCGCTCGATTGCTTGAGCGTGAGCGTGTTGCGCCATTGCAAGTTGCGCAGCCATAGCATCAAGATCGCTCTGAAGTAAGCTTGATTTATTATGATAGTCGTTATGTTGATGTGACGAATGCTGTTCTACAGACAGCAGTTTTCTTTCTGCTGCTCCAAGAGTACGCTTAGATTCTGCCAGCATATGTAGAAGGCGAAGTTTTTCTATGTAGACGCTGATAGCTGCATCGCTCGGTCGCTGTCCCCGTCGTAAAAGCATGGTGTGTGGCAATATAAATGACGCGTCGTATATAAGATCAGGCCAAAGACCGTGTTGCCCGAATTGCTTGATCCAGTCGATTGGAGGGCGAACGTTGATGTGGGTTTTTTCCTGAAAGTCGTAAGGCGAAGATGAGAATATTACTGTATCGGACGCCTGTGATATATGTTCGATCGCCCTGGAGGCTTCGGCGGATGGCATGTGTTCCAAGACTTCAATGCAAGTGACTAGATCGTATCGTCCTGCAATCGGATCAGCCAAAGATGCTACAAAGCAATGCTCGCGCATGTCTGCGCGCACGTTCGCGATAGCGAATTCGGATATATCTGCGCCTGTGGCTTCAATACCACGATCCCAGAATGCTTCCACAATCATCCCGAGCGCACAGCCGGCGTCAAAGACTGTTTTTGGAGCAATCGATCGGATGATATGTTCGACAACTGTCGAATAAAAATTTAACCAAGTTCGGGACCGCTCGTAGACGTCCGGACCACAGCTGGTCGCGTAGTAATTTTTATCAAATAATTGATTTGCATCGTAAGTAAGATGCTTGTTTTCTTTAGCGGTCATGAATTATTCCTTTCCAAAAAGTGAATTTTCATCTTTACATTTTATAGATCGACTTGGCTCTTGTGCAACCGATAATTTTAAGCGGAATAGCCCATGCTGACGGCGAATGCGAGCAGTTGGGGTGCGTGTCAAGGATGTTAGGCTCCGCCTGTCGGATATTGACATTCTGCACCGAACCCAGATCGTAGCGATGAACTCTGCCATAGCATTGCGATGGAAGAAATCTCAAGATGCTTCACGTTTGGAGCAAGCAAGTTGCGGCTCTGTATTTCTTGTAAAATGCAATGGCATGATAAATCCATGAATTTTTATTTCAATGTTAATCATTCATTCCTCGGCGACGAGACTCGCTCAGTAATTCATGGCTCTGTTTATTTTTACAGAAGTGGTCGGTCTGGTGAGTAGAAGTTATCAATGCTGCGAATCAGCCAACGAGATATTTTATAAAATCGTAAATACATCAGATTGGCATGGCCGGCGAAGCGACGCCCGCCTGCGGCAAGAGAGTAATCGCGTTTTACAAATAATTGTAAATCCATGCGGCGAGCCGGTATATTGTGGAGAGTTGAAATGGTGTGCGCCCGACCCTTCGAAGTGCGGGCAAGATGGCCTTCGATCATGGGTACTAGCTCGGGCCGCTTGGCCGTGACAACATCTATCCACGTGGAGATCGAAGCGATCCGGCACGGATTTACGCGGAGAAGTTCGATCTTGAGGAAAGGTATCTCCTCGATCTCGATAAGCTCACGCCATAGAAAATGGCTGGTGTTCGACGGTATTTTCAGGCTTTGCCCGTTCCGGAATTTGCCATCGAACAATGCCTTTATGCTGTAGCCGTGTGAAATCAAATTCTGCGACAGGCCGATTTCGCCGTCCCGAATAATCTCGGCCTTCGACATCTGATGGAATGGCTGTTTGAATACGCCTCGGAAGGCGGCGCTGGCATGTACGTGTGGCTCGAAGATGATGAGCCAGCTTTGCAGGTGGCGCTTGATTTCTTTGCTCTCGATCATCCCGTAGACGTCCGACGGCACGCTGGTCAGGCGTGTAAGAGCCCGGTTCAGATCGCCGATCGGGCCGTAAACGCTGTCGTTTGCAATCATGAGCTGTCCGGAGACGAGGCTCGCGTACCGCTCGATGCCAAGAGCCCAGGATGCGAAATCGTGGCCTATGTTCTCACGCAGAATGACATCGTGAGCGACAGATCGGAGTCGTAACACATCGTTTGCGGACAGATGCGAGGTGGAGATGACGACAATGTCGAAGCCCGCAGCCCGGATTGCCTCTAAGTAATAGATTACATAATCGGCAAGTACATTGTCTTGGTCGAAATGCGCGAACAGGCATAAATTGTTGAACATATGAAGATCCGAGGCGACGATGGCGTCAGAGAAAGGTTGCTGACTGACGACGTGAATCGATGTCACGCAACGTCATGATGTTGGTCGTCGCGAGTGAGTTCAGTGTCGTGTGATGGGATCGTCACAGCACCGACTCCCCGAACACGGCCTCCGGCAAGTTGAATCTGGCACGGGCACCGTCGATCAGGCCATGCCAGAGAGCGGTCCGTGTCTCGCGCGAGAAGCGGTTATGGACGAGATACGCCGCGATGCGCAGGGGGAGGGCAAGCAGCGTCTTGGCTTTGTGACCGACGGGTACGTGGCGCATGCGGAGCATCGCCAGCTGGTTGCGCAGGAAGGTGTAGAGCCGTCGCGGCGGCTGGTCGGTGAGCAGCAGACCGAAGGGGAGCCGGATCAGGCCGCGCCCGAGTTCGTGCGCCATCAGGACATCGTCCGCCATCCAGATCGAGTAGCCCCGGTAATTGGCGCGCATGCACCACTCGATGTCGATGGCATCTATGAAGAAATCCGCGCGGAAGGGGCCGATCGCCCGCGCCGCCTCGCAATCCACGAGGGAGCCTGAGGAGATGACGAACTGCACGCGCGTGACATGCGCCTCGTCCCTGTCGCTCGCCTCCCCCGGAGGCGCCCTCAAGGGCTTGCCGGACCAATCCGTCGGTCGCGGGCCGACGATGGCGGGGCGCTCGCCTGCCGCGCACAGGCGCCCGTGGATCGTGGCGAGCCGTGGGATTGTGCCCGCGGAAGGCAGGCTGTCCTGATCGAGGAGAAACAGGAAGGCACCGCCCTGACGGTGGGTATGGTCCAAGAGCGCGTTATAGGCGACCCCGAGGCCGAGATTGCCGCCGGGTCGTATCACGGAGAGGTCGGTGCCCTGCGCCGCCGCGCGCAGGCGGTCCTCCTCCTGCGAGGAGACGGCGGAATTGGCGTAGATCACGATCTCCCGCACGTCGGGCGCCAGCGCGCCGACGAGGCGAAGGAGGTTCGCCTCGTCGGGATGATAGATGACGATCCCGGCGATCGTCTGCGGTTGCGCGGACAAGGCGGCTTCCTGTTGCGGCATATGTCGGCGGGACTGCCATTCTGATGAGGCCTACGCAAGCCGCAGAGGTCGTGTGGCGGAAACCATCCTCTTGCGGCGGACGAGGGAACTCGCGGCGCCCGAGCCCGTTCTGCTCTGGCTAAGAGACTCCACCTTCACCCGCCCGGCTCACGCCGCGGCGGGTTTTTCGTCGCAGGGCGAGGGTGGCATCGATCCTCCTCCCCGCTGTCGCGTTTCCCCGGTTCCAGAAACGGTTGGGATGGGAAACGAGCCATGAGCGACGGCGCCACCGCGAGCGACAGCCCCTTCATCAAGGGTCGGAACGCCCGCCTCTACGGCAAGACACGCGACAGCTGTCCCTATTCCGAAGGCAGCGACGATCACGCCGCCTGGATACAGGCCTTCGATGAGGCCGCCGGCGACGACAGCGCGACGGACACCGGAACCGTCGATCCGCAAAAGGCCACCTGACCGCATGCCGTCCGGCCGGGAACATCCGGCCGGCGGTTCCTCTTCACCATCGCCGTGCCCTGATCCGCGCGGGAAGAGGTCTCGAAGACCTGGTGTCCGTCATGCGATAGTCGATCCGGCCTGAACTTTTCCAAGCGCCGGAGCCATCCATGAACGGACGAAGCCCCAGGGGCGGGCACGGCACCCGAGCCCTGTCCCAGCACATCCTGCCCGCGGCGGGAACGATGATCGGGGTCTGCACGACGCTCGTCGGGTTGGTGAAGATCGCCGAGGCTCAGATCGGCCCGAGCCACGTGGACGAGGCCATTTCCCTGACGGCGATCCTGTTCCTCGTCGGTGCGGCGGCCTCGTATCTCTCCATGCGCCTCGACGACGACCGTCCCCTCGCCCTTCGGCTGGAGCGTGTCGCCGACATCTGCTTCGTCATCGGCCTCCTCGGCCTGTCCACGATCACAATTCTCTTCGCTTACGAAGCGATCTGAACCGACGCGGGCCGTTCCCCGTTGGCAGTACCCTCCGAATCATCGACGGATGCCTGTGTATCGGGAATCAAGGGGGGCACTACTACTCTTGCGGGACGAGACCCGTCGCGCGACAACCTTTCGCCGACTGAGAATGCGGCGCATGGGGGACGTCATGGTGGGTCGGATTGTCAGGGCTGCGGCGATGGCCGCGGTGGGTGTCGGTGTGCTCGGATTGGGAGCGTGCGGCAGCATCACGCGCGGAACCTCCGAGAAGATGGCGTTCCAGACCGAGCCCCCTGGCGCCATGATGACCAGCACCAAAGGTTATGCCTGCCCGGCCACGCCCTGCTCGCTCGATGTCGACCGTTCCGACGAGTTCGACGTCACCTTCGCCAAGCCCGGCTTCCGGCCCGAGACCATTCCCGTGCGCACCAAAGTCGTGGGAACCGGGGCCGCCGGTATGGCGGGCAACGTCATTGCCGGCGGCATCATCGGCATTGGCGTCGATGCCGCCACGGGCGCGGCGTTCGACCATTTCCCCAACCCGGTCGTGGCCACCCTGGTGCCGGACAGCCTGCCCAGTGCCCAGCGCGAGCGCAGGCGCCGTGGCAAGCCCGGCGTGTGAGGGCGCAGCACCGTCCGCCTACGACGTGACCAGGGAGCGGAGGGCCTCGGCGAGGTCGGACAGGCTGAGCTGGCCCTTCTGAAGCACCCGGTCCGCCTGACCGGCCAGACGCCGGCGGTCGTCGGCGGTGACGTCCTTGGCGGTGAGCACCACCACGGGGATGTCGCGCCATTCGGGTTTTGCCCGGAGGACGCGGAGGAAGCCGAACCCGTCCATCTCCGGCATCATCAGGTCGAGGAGGATGAGGCAGGGCTTCTTCACCGCCACCGCCTCCAGCCCGGCCCGGCCGTGCTCGGCGGAGGTCACGCGCCAGCCCTCGCGGGTGAGCATCGCCGTCATCCGCTCGCGCACGTCGGCGTCGTCGTCCACCACGAGGACCGGGCCGTCGGAGCCCGTGGCCCGGAAACGCTCCATCGCTTCCTTCAGGTGTCCCCATTCGATGGGCTTGTGCAGGTAGTCGGTGGCGCCCAGCGAGAAGGCGAGGCTCTGCTCGTCGAGCACCGTGACCATGATCACCGGCGTCGCCCCGAGTTCGGGATCGGCGCGCAGCGCCCGTAGAACCGACCATCCGTCCATGCGCGGCATGGTCACGTCGAGGAGGATCACCCGCGGGCGCAGGGCGCGGGCGCGCTCCAGGCCCTCGCGCCCGTCCGCCGCGCTGGCCACGCGAAAGCCGTCCTTCTCGAGGTAGCGAGTGAGGAGATCGCGGGTCGCGGGATCGTCGTCGATGATGAGGACCTGATCCCCCTTGGCGGCGCCGGAGGGCGCCGTCGCGGGGCCGTCATGGGCGATCGCGGAGGGGGCCTGCACCTCGACGTAGCGGGCGGGAATCCGGATCGTGAAGGTGGTGCCCTCCCCTTCGCGGCTCGCCACGTCGATCTGCCCGCCGAGCATGGTGGAGAAGGCGCGGGTGATGGCGAGGCCGAGGCCGGTGCCGCCGAAGCGGCGCGTGGTCGAGGCATCGGCCTGGGTGAAGCGCTCGAACAGCTTGGCCTGCTGCTCCGGGCTCATCCCGATGCCGGTATCGGCCACGTGGAAGACCAGCCAGGCGTCCTCGCCATCACCCTCGCGCACGGCCGAGAGGGTGATCCGCCCGTTCTCGGTGAACTTCGCCGCGTTGCTCAGGAGGTTGATGAGGCACTGGCGCAGCTTGGTCTGGTCGGTATGGGCGAGCCCGAGATCCTCGGCGAGGTCGAGGGCGAGGGCGTTGCCTTTCTTCCCGATGAGGGCGTCCACGGTGGAGGCGACCTCGCGCACCATCTCGGCGACGGGGAAGTCCTCGGCGTAGATCTCCATGCGCTCGGCCTCGATCTTCGAGAGGTCGAGGACGTCGTTGATGAGGCCGAGGAGATGGCGGGCATTCGCCTCGATCTTGCGCATGTCGGCGAGCAGGCTCTCCTGGCCGAGATCCTCCATCTCCTCCTGCAGCATCTCGGAATAGCCGATCACCGCCGAGAGCGGCGTGCGCAACTCGTGGCTCATATTGGCCAGGAACTGACTTTTCGCGCGGTTGGCCTCCTCCGCCGATTCCTTGGCGGCTTCCAGGGCCTGCTCGGCCTCCTTGCGCGCGGTGATGTCGGTATGGGCGCCGACCCATTCGCGGACCGTCCCCGCCTCGTCGAGGATGGGGACGCCGCGCACGGCCATGTGGCGCCACACCCCGTCATGCCGGCGCAGGCGGTGCTCGATCTCGTAGAGCGTGACGTTCGAGACCGCGTGGTCCCATGCGAGTTGCGTCTTGTCGCGGTCGTCGGGGTGGATCGCCCCGAGGAAGCCGTGGCCGGCGGCCTCCGTCGGGCTCTGGCCGGTGAAGCGGGTCCATTCGGACGGGGCGACGGCGAAGCCGCCATCCGGCGGGGTCGCCCAGACGATGGAGGACGTGGCCTCGGTCAGGGAGCGGAACCGCTGCTCGCTCTGGCGGGTGCGCTCCTCGGTGAGCTTGCGGAGGGTCTCGTCGGTGACGACGAAACCGACGCCGTCCACCGTCCCGTCGGAGAGGCCCGCCGCGCCCGGCAGCGGATAGACGCTGATCTGGAGATGGCGGACGCCGCCCGGCGCACTCGGGGTCGGCACGGCGACGTCGATATCGGGCGTGATCAGGCCGTTGTCGCGCGCCGCCTCGAATTTCGGACGGAGCAGGTCTTCGAGCTCGGGAATCGCGGCCCAGATCGGGCCGCCGAGGGACGCCTGGAATCCGCGCGCGTTCATGGTCTCCAGGGCGCGGTTCATGTGGCGGATCGACAGGGTCTGGTCGAGGAAGCCGAGGCCCACGGGAGCGTTGGCCAGAACCCCATCGAGGAGCGCCGTCATGCGCTGGCTGTCGCGCCGGCGCAGCAGGGCGATGCGGCCCAGCAGTCCCATCGCGGCGAGCCCCGAGGCCGCGCAGACGAGGGACAGGATCAGCCCACGCCAGAATTCCGTCGTCTCGGAGCGGGCGAGGCTGTCGCGGGCATGGTCCTGGCCGACCCGCGTGGCTTCGCGGATGCCGTCCATCATCCGCTTGCCCTCCCCGGTCTGGACCAGGGTCACGGCCGCGTCGAAGCCGCCGGCATCCCGCGCCTCCACCACCCGGCGGGCGAAATCGCGCTCACCCGTGATGAGGGTCCGCAGCTCCCGGCGCCGGGCGGTTCCGGGATCGGCGGATTCCGATTCCAGCCGGTCGAGCTCACCGATCTGTCCGTCGAGGGTGTCGACCGCGCGCTTGTAGGGGGTCAGGTAGTTCGGCAGCCCGGTCAGGGTGTAGCCGCGCATGCCCGTCTCGAGGTCCTTCATGGTCGAGAGCAGGCGCTCGTTCAGCGTGATGATGTCGTGCTGGCGGGAGGCTTCCGTGCGGCTGCGCTCGGCGAACACGTAATTGGCGAGGCCGGCGACCACGGCGACCGCGAACAGGCCGAAGGCCACGGGGGAGCCCGGAATCCCCTGCAGGGCGGTGGGGACGGTCTTGGGGCCGCGCCAGCGCCAGAGGCGGCGGGATGAGGTCGGGGTGTCCATCGGTGCGGCTCGCGGTGATGTCGATGACGGATCGGTGGTGTGCGGGGACGGCGTTTCCGGCGGGTGCCTATCGTCGCAGCCGGTTGCCCAGGACGAAGCCGAACAGGCCCATCAGGATGATGCCGGCGGCGCCCTCGATCCCGACGAGGAGGTTGGTGAACCTCCCGACCGGCTTGACGCCGATCTCGGGAGGGTTCGCCGTCATCATGTTGAGGGCGCTGTAACTGAGGAGGTCGAGGGGGTTGTACGTCGCACTTCCATTGCCGCCCTCGGGGATCAGCCCGCCGGCGATGCCGAACAGGGCTCCAAAGACGAAGATCAGGATCACGAAGGCGCGGGCGATGCGCGACAGGCTCTCCCCGTAATCGCACAGCCATTCCACGAAGCGGTCGGCGACCCAGCGATAGCCCGATTGCAGGACGGGCTTCCAGGTTTTGGGCGCCCTTGTCCGCCGGGACCAGGCCGCCCGCGCCTCGGCGCCGGCATGGAGCCGACCCATGCGACGGCCGCGCTTGTAGGCCCAGCTCGCCTCGTCATGGCTGCCGATGCTCTTCATGTTGTGCTCGATGGCGAGGTAGCTCGCCTGCGCGGCCTCGTATTCGCCCGCGATCTCCTCACCCACCGCGCCGCCGAGCTGGTCCACCCGGAAGCGGACACCGGTGAGGAGCGCGCCGGAGAATCGCGCATGGCGCAGACGGCACGACATCAGGTTGAGGCGCACGAGGTTGGTGTCGGACAGGTCGGCGCCCGACAGGTCGGCCCCGTCGAGGGCGGCGCCGGAGAGGCTGGCGCCGCGCAGGCGCGAGCCGGTGAGACGCGCCTTCTTGAGGCTCGCCCCGTCGAAATTGGCGAAGGTCAGGTTCATGTCGGAGAGGTTCGCCTCGTCGAGGCGGCCGCCGTCGAACCGGCTGTAATCGGCATCCGCCCCGGTGAAGTCGGCCCCCCAGAGATCGGCGCGGGCGAAGGTCGCCCCGTCGAGGAGGGCGCGCTGCATCCGGGCAAAGCGCATCGTCGCGCCCGTGAAGTCGGCATCCTCCAGCATCGCGTCGGAGAAATGCGCCTCGCCGCCGACGATGCCGGTGAAGTTGGCGCCGCTGCAATCGGCCTCGCTGAAATTCGCTTCCTCCAGGATGGCGCCTTCGAAACGGGCGGAGCGGGCCAGCGCTCCGACCAGGGAGGCGCCGGACAGGTTGGCGCCGGAGAGGTCGGCCTCCACGAGGTCGGCTCCGTCGAGATGCGCGCGGCACAGGCCGAGGCCGCGGTGCCTGGCGTCCCACCACGGGGGAGCCGCCTCGTCGGGCGGGATGCGCGCCAGCAGAACCTCGCGCCCGGCCCGGAGGCCGGACAAGGCGAGGCGCTCGTCATCGGCGCGGAAGGGTTGCCCGTCCGCTTCCGCGATACGGGCCAGCAGCCCTTCGGTGGCGGCGTGGGCGGGGGTGGCGTCGCGATCGGCCATGGCCTCAGCCGCGTCCCGCCCGCCCCGGCGCGGCATAGCGCAGGGCCGCGTCGAGGGCGTCGTTAAGGGAGGTCACCAGCACGTCGGCGGAGGTGGTCCGGCGCAGGCGGTCGAGGGTCGAGGGGTCGCGCTCACGCCAGAACCCGACGAGCACCTTGACGCCCGGCAGTTCCTTGCGGGCCTGGCGGACGGTGAGACGGATCTGCGAGAGGCTGACCGGTTCGAGATAGGAGAAGCAGATCATCGCGATCTCGTCGGCGCGTTCGGGCCGCTTGTCGGCGCGCAGGTCGGCGAGCGAGGTCATCTGGGCGGCCAGACCATGACGGCCGAGGATCTGGCTCAGCATCAGGGTCGCCGCCTCGTCGAAGGGACCCCGGCTCGACACACAGAGGATCGGGGTGGCGCCGCGCCAGTTCGCGGCGAGATCGTCCCGCGCCAGGACGATGCCGGCGCTGCTGCTGTCCGGCCCCGCCGCGGCGATGGCCGCCGCCGCTTCGGCATTTCCGGCGGAGCCCGACCGCTTGATCGGCGCGAGCTTGAGCCTGTCGACCACGGTGCGGATCGCCGCGCCGACTTCGCTCTGGCGCGACCGGTCGAGGGCCCCGCGGGCGAGGTCGTCCTGGGCGAGGCGAAGGCCCGCCAGCACGACCTCGTCGTAATAGGTCACCAGCGCCCGCGCCTTCAGCACCTGCCGGCCCTGCTCGATCGCCTCGGCCGGGTCTCCGGCGAGCATGCGCTGATAGAAGATCTCGGGCGGCGCCAGGGCCGGCTGGTCGCCGAGGATGACGTCGAGGAACCAGAGCCGGTCCACGTGGCGGCCGAGGACGACGAGGCAGACCGTGATCGGCGTCGCGAGGACGAGGCCGATCGGTCCCCAGAGGAAGGTCCACACCGTGGCCGCCAGGATGACCGCCAGCGGCGAGAGGCCGGTGGAATGGCCGTAGAGCAGCGGTTCGACAACATGGCCGGCGATGGGCTCGACGATGAGGAACAGGAGCGCCGTGGCGATGACCATCGACCAGCCGGGATCCACCGCCGCCGCCAGGATCAGGGGCAGCAGGGCGCTGATGGCGCCGCCGATATAGGGCACGAAGCGCAGGATGGCGGCGAGCACGCCGAACAGGATCGGGCTCGGCACGCCGATGACCCAGAGGCCGGTGCCGATGACCGCGCCGAAGGCGATGTTGAGGGCGAGCTGGGCGAGGAAGAACCGGCTGAGCCGGCTCGTGGCGTCGTCGATGGCCGCCGTGGTGCGGCGCAGGTCGCCCGAGCCGGCGAGCCGGATGGCGCGGTTCCGCAGATCCTCCCGCTGCAGCAGGATGAAGATCGTGAAGAGGAGGATCAGGCCCGCCGTGGCGAGCGGGTGCAGGATCGGCCCGACGAAGGCGCCGAGCGTCGTGGCGAGGGCGGCCTGCGGGGTCGCGACCACCACGTGGAGGGGGTTGGCGCGGCTGCCCGACCGGCCTGGAAGGTCTTCGTCCTTCGAAGGCGCTGGTTGCAACTCCTCGCCGAGGTCCTGCACCATGTCGACGATGCGCGACAGGGTTCCGCTGCCCGAGGTCGCCTCCTTCACCGAGGCGATCTTCTCGCGGATGGTGATCTGGTAGCGCGGCAGGTCGGAGGCGAGCTGGCCCGCCTCGGTGGTGATGAGCAGCCCGACCCCGATGATCGCCGCGAAGGCCGCCACCACCACGAGGGGCGCCGCCGCGGCGCGCGGCACCATCGCCCGCCTCAGCACGCGCACGGCGGGCACCAGGACGAAGCTGAGGAGGATCGCCAGGACCACGGGCACGATGATGTCGCGGCCGAAATACAGCATCGACGCGATGGTGACGACCAGCAGGCACGAGGCCAGGATCGTGAACACCGGCATCGCCTGCCGCATCAGGCGCGCGGTGATGGGATCGTCACTCATGGAGGATGGGTCTTCTCGTCTCGACGCGTGTCAGTGGAAGCCCCGTCCCGTCGGGACGCGCGAAGTCCTGGATCGGACCGGCGGTCAGGCCGGCGTTTCCGCGCCGCCCAAAGCCGCGCCGATCTGGGTGAGGAGCTTGGAGAAGTCGATGGGCTTGGGATGGTAATCGTCGCAGCCGGCCTGGATCGCCTTGTCGCGGTCGCCGAGCATGGCGTGGGCGGTGAGCGCGATGATCGGGATGTCCCGGGTGTCGCCGCTGGATTTCAGGGCGCGGGCCGCCGACCAGCCGTCGAGGATGGGCAGGTTCATATCGAGGAGGATCACGTCCGGCCGTCCGGCACGCGCCTGCTGCACGCCGGCCTCGCCGTCATGGGCCAGGATGACGTCGTAGCCGCGTCGCTTGAGACGGCGGGAGAGGAAGTCCCAGATCTCTTCGTGATCTTCCACCAGTAGGATCTTGGCCATCAAGGGAACTCCGGCATCATGTCGACCCGACTCGTCGGGGCTGCGTTTGCGTGAGCGGTCGTTCGGCAGGCCGGGAGCCCTCACATCCGATCGCTCGTGTTCTGGTCATCACGTTCCGTGCCTGCCGGCCCGGTCGCCACATCCTTGTCACGACGTCCTTGTCACGACGTCTTTGCCCGCCTCCGTCGAAGACCGGCGCCGGATAGGTCCGGGCATTCGGCGGATGGGTGCAAAGAGGCATCGTCCCCTCCCCGCCCGGCCCCGGATGGTCGCTCCGCACGACGGAGCGCCCTGGTGTCAGGCGTGGTGACGAAGTGCAACGCACCAATCGGGCTTCCGGTCCTTGAGCACGACAATTCTGTCGCCCGTCACGCAGGGGGATCGAAGGGGTAGGGCCTGGAGCGAGACCCGGAGGCGGCGCTAGAGCGCACTCGCGACGAGGATCGCGGCGACGACGGCGACGGCATCCTCGGTGAAGGCGGCGGGCCGGTCCGAACCGAAGGCGGCGGCCATCCGCGCCCTCGCCCGTGCGC
>NZ_VRVC01000090.1:0-22230 GCF_008040005.1 Methylobacterium sp. WL19 | reverse complement strand
GCCTCGGCCCCGTCGGCGCGCGCCTCGGCACATCGTCCGGCCCGGCATCGGATGCGGCCCGCACGCCCCTACGGCCCGTCGCGCAGGCCGAGACCGCACCGTCGATTGCCGATCTCGACGGCGATTTCGTGCCCGCGCACCGGTTCGACCAGGCCTTCACCGTGGCGCACCCGCCCGACACCGTTTTCGCCTTACTCGGCGACGTCGAGGCCGTGGCCGCCTGCCTGCCCGGCGCCATGCTGACGGGCCAGCCGACTCCGGACGCCGTCGAGGGCGCGCTTCAAGTGCGGATCGGGCCGATCGCCGCGCGCTTTCGCGGTCGCGCCCGGATCTTTCGCGATGAGGCGGTTCGCACGGGACGCATCCTCGGGGCCGGCAGCGACGCGGGCGGACGCTCCGCCACGCAGGGCGAGATCCGCTACCGCGTCGGACCGGGCGAGATCCCCGGTACCGCCCGGATCGATCTCGCCGTCGGCTACACCCTCCAGGGGCCGTTGGCGCAGTTCGGGCGGCCGGGGCTCGTGCGCGACCTCGCCGGACGCCTCGGGGCCGACTTCGCCGCGAACCTCGAAGCCCGGCTCTCCGGTGCGCCGGTCCCGGCCGCCACGGGCCTCAACCCCCTGCGCCTGCTCCTCACGATGTTGACGACCTCCCTGCGCCGGCGCCTCGCCGCATGGGGCCGCCGTCCCTGACCGTCGCCTCCTCCCCGCGATCCTGCCCGCGATCCTGCCAAAGACCGGAGACCACCATGACGCGCAGCCACACGATCCCCGCTCTGACCCTCGCCTTCGTCCTGTCGGCGGGGGTGGCCCACGCGCAGGCCATCCGGATCGGCGTCAACGAGCCCCTGACCGGACCCTTTGCGGCGTCGGGCACCTACGTGGTCAATGGCGCCAGGATCGCCGCCGACGAGATCAACGCCAAGGGCGGTGTCTTGGGACGTAAGCTCGAACTCGTCGTCGAGGACAACAAGAGCAACCCCACAGAAGCGGCGGCGGTGGCCGAAAAACTCATCACCAGCGACAAGACCCCGGTGCTGATGGGCGCCTGGGGGTCCAGCCTGACGCTCGCGGTGATGCCCAAGCTCGCCGATTACGAGACCGCGATGCTGGTGGAGACCTCGTCGTCGGGCAAGATCACCACCTCGGGCAACCCCTACGTCTTCCGCATCTCCCCGCCCTCGGCCCTCGAAGCCGAGGCCTTCGCGCCGATGGTCGAAAAGCTCGGCCTGAAGAAGGTCGATTTCCTGGCCATCAACAACGACTGGGGCCGGGGGGCGGCGGCCGATTTCGGCAAGATGCTCAAGGGCAAGGGTGTCACGGTCGGCCTCGTGGAGACCATGGACCAGGGCGCGCAGGACATGAGCGCCCAACTCTCCAAGCTGAAGGGCTCGGATGCCGACACGCTTCTGATCACGGCCGCCGTCGATCAACTGACGCTCCTGTTCAAGCAGATGGCGGCGCTCGGCCTCAAAAAGCGGATCATCACCACCGGCGGCTCCCAGAATCCGGACCAGATCATCGCCCAGGCGGGTGCTGCCGCCGAGGGGACGATGCATCTCACCACCTTCCTGCCCTGGTACCCGGAGAAGACCCCGAACCCGACGGCCACCGCCTACTTCATCGGCGAGTGGAAGAAGCGCGGCTTCGAGTTCGCCGGCGTCACCGAGAGCTTTCGCGGCTACGACGGCATCCGCGCCATCGCGGCGGCCATCGAGAAGGGCGGCGCCGCCGATGCGGCCTCGATCAAGAAGGGCTTCTGGTCGGTCGATTTTACCGGCCTCAACGGCCCGATCCGCTTCGCCAAGTCCGGCCCCGTCGGGTCCGAGAGCGGCCAGAGCAAGCCCGACGTCTACCTCGTCAAGATCGACGGCGGAAAAGTCGTGGTGCCGACGCTCTAGCCGCGCGCATGCCTCCCGGCTCGCACCCCTCGGGTATCACATGCGGAACAGGCTCTCCTCCTTAGGGCTACTGGATTCCCCATCTGTTTTTGCAGGCAGAGCGCGTCCCTCTCCCCCTTGTGGGGAGAGGTTAGGAGTGGGGGTGGCTCCGCTAGCCCCCGCAAGCTGAGGGTCGCTCAACCACCCCCACCTCCAACTCCTCCCCACAAGCTCGACGGATCTCGGGCAGGCCCGAGATCCGCTGGGGAGGAGGGCCGCCCATCCCGCGCAATTGCCGTCACGCTGACGGACAGGGATCCGCGCCAAGCTTGCTGACTCTGCACTGACGCTCAGCCGACGACCGTATCACCTGCTTACAGGCGAGGCCTCGATGACCGAATTCCTGCAGCACCTCCTCAACACCTTGGTCCTGGGGGGAACCTATGCCCTGCTCGGCATCGGGCTGACCCTGATCTTCGGGATCATGAACGTGGTGAACTTCACCCACGGGGCGCTCTACACGGTGGGCGCCTACGTCATGTACCTCGCCGTCACGGCCCTCGGGCTCGGCTTCTTCGCCGCCCTGCCGACCGCGATCCTCGGCGGCCTCCTGCTCGGCGCAATCCTCGACCTCGTGCTGCTGCGGCCGTTGCGCGGCGCGGACATGGACACGACCATGCTGGTGATGATCGGGGCCGGCATCGTCCTGCAATCGGGCACGCTCTGGCTGTTCGGCGGTGTCGCCAAATCGATCCCGACCCCTTTCCCGGATGCGCCCCTTCAACTCGGACCCGTCTCGGTGTCGTGGTTGCGGCTGTTCGTGCTGGGCGCGGCCCTCGCGCTGATCGGGCTGACTTACTGGCTCATCAACCGGACCCGCCTCGGCCTCGCCATGCGGGCGACCTTCCAGGACCACGACACCGCCTCGCTGATGGGGGTCAACGTGCGGCTCGTCTACACCGCGACTTTCGCCATCGGCTCCAGCCTCGCGGCGGCGGCCGGCGCGCTCCTCGGGCCGGTCTACGTGGTGTTTCCGCAGATGGGCGGGATGGCCGAGCTGAAGGCCTTCGCCATCGTGATTCTCGGCGGCCTCGGCAACATTACCGGGGCGGCCATCGGTGGCTTCATCCTGGCGCTCGCCGAGGAACTGGGCGCCGGCTACATCTCGTCGGGCTACCGGGACGCCATGGGCTTCCTGATCATTATCGCGGTGCTGATCTTCAAGCCAACGGGCCTCTTCGCCAAGGCGGAGCGCATCGGATGACACGGCATCTCCCCGCTCTCACCCTCCTGGCGGCGCTGGCCGCCCTGCCCTTCGCGCTGGGCCACGACCCCTACCTGCTCAACGCGCTGATTACGACGGGCATCGTCACCATCGCTGCCATGAGCCTGAACCTGTTGCTCGGCTTCACCGGGCAGCTCAGCCTTGGGCACATCGCCTTCTTCGGCATCGGTGCCTACGTCAGCGCCCTCACGAGCCTCGGCTTCGACGTAGAGCTGCTCTGGGGCCTTCGCATCGTACACGAGCCCTGGCCGCCTGTGGTGGGCTTCGGCCTCGCCGTGCTGGCGACGGCCGGCTGCGGCTACCTCGTCGGTCGCCTCTCCTTCCGGGTGCGGGGTGCCTATTTCGTCATCGTGACGATCTCCTTCGCCGAGGTGGTGCGCCTCGTCGCCCTCAACTGGGTGGAGCTGACCCAAGGCCCCCTGGCGCTGACGGGCATCCCGCCCTTCAGCCTCGGCTTGCCCGGCCTCGGCTCCGTCACCCTGCGGACGAAGATGCAGAATTACTATCTCGTCCTCGTGGTCGGCACGCTCTGCTACGCCCTCATCTCCCTCCTCGTCCGATCGCGCTTCGGCCGGGCCATGCGGGGCCTGAAGGAGAACGAGTCCCTGGCCCTCTCGGTCGGCATCAACGCCACCCGGACCCTGACCCTCGCGGCGGTGATCTCGGCGGCAATGGCGGGGGCAGCCGGCAGTCTCTACGCCCATTACCTGCGCATCATCGACCCCGACGTGTTCCTGTTCTCCACCACGGTGACCATGGTCATCATGGTGGTGGGCGGCGGCAAGGGCACGCTGCTCGGCCCCGTCGTCGGCGGCCTGATCTTCGGCCTGCTCCCCGTCGCCCTGCGTCCGGTCATGGTCCCTGAGGCGCAGTGGATGGTGTTCGGCCTCGTGCTGATCGTGATCCAGTTCGTCATGCCCCGGGGCATCGTGCCGGGCCTCGCTCGCCTCGCCACGCGCCGCCGCGCTTCGGAACCCGCCCGCGTTCCCGTGGAGGTCAGGCCATGAGCGAGATCCGCGCTCCCATCCTGTCGGTGGACCATGTCGGCGTGCGCTTCGGCGGCCTCGTCGCCATCGCCGACCTGCATTTCGACGTCCATCCCGGCGAGATCGTCAGCCTGATCGGCCCGAACGGGGCCGGCAAGACGACGGCCTTCAACGTGATGACGGGCTTCCTGAAGCCCAGCCAGGGTCAGGTCCGGTTCCGCGGCACCGGCCTCCAGGGGTTGCAGCCCCACGAGATCGTCCGTCTCGGCCTAAGTCGGACGTTTCAGCGTACCAGCGTGTTCCCCGACGACACCGTGTTCGACAACGTGATGATCGGCCTGCATCGGCGGGGCCGCACGCGGCTGGTCGACACGCTGCTCGGGCGGGACCGCGCCGGTGAGGCGGCTCTGCGAGACCGGGCCCGTGAACTCCTCGACTGGGTCGGGCTCTCCGGCCGGTCCCAGGACAAGGCCGGGTCGCTGGCCTATGGCGAGCAGCGCCTCGTCGGGGTCGCGCTGGCGCTGGCCACGGAGCCCGCCATGCTGCTCCTCGACGAACCGGTTTCCGGCATGAACGCCTCCGAGACCCAGGTCTTCGTGCGCCTGATCCGCTCGATCCGCGAGCGCGGCGTCACCGTCCTCCTCGTCGAGCATGACATGCCGATGGTCATGGAGGTCTCCGACCGGATCGTGGTGCTGAATTACGGCCGCCTCATCGCCGAGGGGCCGCCGGCGGCGATCCGATCCGATCCGACCGTGATCGAAGCCTATCTCGGCCAGGGCAGTGCCGCCCGCGAAGCCGCACAGGCCGCCAGGGAGACGAACGATGCTTGAGATCCGGGATCTCGTCTGCGGCTACGGCGCGGTAACGGCCCTGAAGGGGCTCTCGCTCAAGGTGGACGAAGGGCAGCTCGTGGCCCTGGTGGGGGCCAACGGCGCCGGCAAGTCGACGACGCTCCGGGCGGTGTCGGGGCTCATTCCGGCGCGCTCGGGCAGCATCCACTTCGCCGGCCGGGACATCACCGGCACCGACCCGCGCAAGGTGCTGGCCCAGGGCATCGCCCATTGCCCGGAGGGGCGGCGGGTCTTTCCGCAAATGAGCGTCGCGGAGAACCTCGCCATGGGCGCCTACCTGCGGCGCGATCCGGCCGGGGTGTCCGCCGATCTCGCGCGCATCTACGGCGAGTTCCCGCGCCTCGCCGAGCGCAAGCACCAAGCCGCCGGCACCCTTTCGGGGGGCGAGCAGCAGATGCTGGCGATCGGCCGCGCGCTGATGTCCCGTCCCCGGCTCGTCCTGTTCGACGAGCCCTCCCTGGGCCTTGCCCCCAACATCGTCGAGCGCATGTTCGCCGTCATCCGGGCGATCTGCGACACCGGCACCACGGTCCTCCTCGTGGAGCAGAACGCCTTCGCGGCCCTGGAACTCTGCGACTACGCCTACCTCTTGGAGACCGGCCGGATCGTGCTGGCGGGAACAGGCTCGACGTTGATCGCGGATCCTCATGTGCGCCAAGCCTATCTCGGCGGCTGACAGCGGGCGCTGGGTTCACGTCTGCCGTATCGAGGCGCTCGCCGGCAATGCGATCATCCCGGTCTTCGTGGCGGGCCGTCATCTCGTCCTCGTGCAGGACGGCGACGGGATCTTCGCCGCGGAACGGGCCTGCCCGCATGAGGGGGCGGATCTCGCCCTGGGCCATTGCTCCGGAGGGCGCCTGTTCTGCCCGCGGCACCTGGCATGGTTCGCGCTCGCGACCGGTGCCGTCTCGGCGGGATGGTCCTTTCGTGCTCTTCGCACCTACCCGACCCGCAGGGAGGGGGAGGATATCCAAGTTCTGATCGAGTTCCGTGGATGAGGGTGACGAAGGGTGCAGGCCGGTGACGAAACACGTGGTCCTGTAGAAGGGGGATGACCGAGACTGCACCGTTGGCGGACGTGCAGCCCATCTCCTTGTCGAAGGTGGCGGGATCGAGCAACAGGGCTCGAAACGGGCGCTTCGTTCGGCGCGGAGACGGAGCCTTTCGATCAGAGCGCCTTCGGGAAGGCCGGCCAGCATGGATCGTTCATGATCGAACGGGCACGCATGTGCTTCCAGATACCGTACTTGTAGAAGTCGAAGTCGAGGCTGGAGATCGTGTGCTGCACCATCGCCCAAGTCCACCATTTCACATCGGCGAGCGCCTTGTGGACCATCCGGCGAGCGAACGAGGCCTCGTCGTAGCGCCCGAAATACGCCTCGATCAGCTCGCGATCGACACTTTCGGAGGAGAACATCTCTCCGCTCCAGATCGCGAAGTCGTAGAGACGGTCGTTGTTGGACGCGTATTCGAAGTCGATGAGCAGGATGGAGCCGTCCTCGCCGACGAGGAAGTTGCCCGGCATCGGATCGTTGAAGCAGGGTACGAGATCGAGACCGGAGGCTTCGAGCGCCGCCTGTGCCAGGCGAGCCTGGTGGGACAGCCACGCGTGGTCGGGCGGCACGGGCGCCCGAAGTTCCGCCACCTGCCGGTCGTGCTCGGCGATCATGTCGAACACGGTCTTGGTGAGCGGCAGCAGCGGCGCCGCATGGAAGCGGCGATAGACGTCCATCGCCTCGGTCCGCAGGGCGGCGTCGGCAAAGTCGCGGTGGGTCGAGGGGCGCCGGCCATCCACGAACTCGGCGATCTCGATGTCCTGTGCATCGAGATGGTCGAAGGTGCGGGGGGCGAGGCCGATCCCTGCCGGCTGGCGGCGCGGGCGGCGGCGCGGTCGCTCCCTTTCCGCCGTCAGCACCTGTGGGACAGTGATCCTCCCCCGGTTTCGCGGACACCTCTGATACGCTTCTCGCGGGCGGGGAAGGTGTTTGATGGCCAAGACGAGACGCGAGTTTGCTTCGCTGCACCTTTCGGTGTCACCCCGGAGTTCAAACGCGAGGCGGTGGCGCTGCTGGAGAGCAGTGGCCGACCATAGATGCAGATCGCCGCGGAACTTGGGATCCAACCGTCGATGCTGAGGCAATGGCGCACGGCGCTGACGGGCGGCTGCCCGCCACCGCGGCCAGCGGGATTCCCAGGAACCGCGCCGATGAGCCCGGTGTCATCGCCATCCGATCAGGCGGCCGAGATCGCCCGTCTGCGGCGTGAACTCGACCGGACGCGCATGGAGCGCGACGTCCTAGAAAAAGCGATCGGCATCTTCGCGGAGATGCCCAAGTGACGTTCGCTTTCATCGCGCAGCATGCGGGCACCTGGCCGGTGCGTCTCATGTGCCGCGTGCTCGAAGTCTCCCCGAGCGGCTATTACGGCTGGCGATCACGCCCCGAGAGTGCCCGGTCGGCGTCGAACCGTCAGCTCTTGGCCGACGTCCAGCGTATCCATGCCGGGCATCTCAGGCGCTACGGCGCGCCTCGCGTGCATGCCGCGCTGCGGGCAGAGGGCCGAACGGCCAGTCGCGGGCGGGTGGAACGCCTGATGCGCCGTCACGGCATCAGGGCTCTGGCAGGACGTCAGTTCCGGCCCTGCACGACCGACAGCCGTCATGACCTGCCGATCGCACCGAACCTCCTGAAGCAGCAGTTATCGGCCGCGCTGCCCAATACGGTCTGGCTGGCAGATATCACCTATCTGCCGACCGGAGAGGGCTGGCTTTACCTGGCCGCCGTCCTCGATCTCGCAACCCGCAAGATCGTCGGCTGGTCCATGCGCGAGAACATGCGGACCGAATTGACGTCGGCGGCTCTGATGATGGCCACCCAACGGCAACGACCGGGGGCTGGCCTCATCTGCCACTCGGATCGCGGCAGCCAATACGCCGCCGAAGCCTATCGCAAACAGCTCGCCGACATGAAGGCGACGCCCTCCATGAGCCGGACGGGCTGCTGTTACGACAACGCTCCCATGGAAAGCTTCTTCCACACCCTCAAGCTCGAACTCGTCCGCCAACAACGATGTGCGACCCGGGACGAGGCTCGACGCGACTTGTTCGCCTACATTGAGGGCTACTACAATCGACAGCGCATCCATTCGGCTCTCGGCTACATCACCTCCGAGCAGGCCGAACGGAATACGAGCTAACCCCCGTGTCCGCGAAAGCGGGGGAGGATCACTGTGCACGACGATGCAGGCCAGCGACGTCACCGCCACGCTCGACCTGGCGCTGGGTGCGGCTGGGCTCGATCAGGCGCGGGTGATGCAGCGGCCACGGCTGCTCTCCGATAACGGGCCGAGCTACGTCGCCAGCGACCTGGCCGACTGGCTCGGCATTCGGGGCATGACCCACATCCGCGGTGCGCCATGCCGTCCTCAAACGCAGGGCAGGATCCAGCGTTGGCATCAGACGCTCAAGAACCGCATCCTGCTCGAACACGCCTACCTGCGAGGCGAGCTGGAGACGCAGGTTGCCGATTTCGTCGAACGCGACAACCATGCCCGAGCCCATGAGAGCCTGAGCAACCTCACGCCCGCTGACGTCTACTTCGGACGCGGCGAAGGGATCCTGGCCGAGCGGGAACGCACCAAGCACCAGACCCTGATGGATCGCCGCTTGCGCCACCACGCGCAGGCCGCCTGACCTCATTACCCCAGATGGACCAGAGCCTCCGCTCCTGGATACCGCCGAATGTCCCAAATCATCTGACGACGGACACGTCCACGCAGGACAACATTCGCGATCGGCGCCACTCCGCTCCTTCTGCACCTGGCTGGGTGCCTTGTGTAGCAGCGGTGTGTAGCAACAGGCTCACACCGCAGGGCGACTGCGAGAGGAGCTCAATGATCTGAAGGGCTTAGATGTGACAGTGGCTGGGGGACGAGGATTCGAACCTCGACTAGAGGAGTCAGAGTCCACTGTTCTACCGTTAAACTATCCCCCAACGAACCCGTGAAAGACACGACGTTTTTGCCGCCGTTCTCCGAGCTTGGCCGGAAGCTTCGTGAGCGCTTCCGAACGAGGTTGTTCGCATAAGGCACTGTTCCTGTCCGGTCAACCACCCGAATGAAGCCAAACAGGGCGATCGCTCGAAGGGAAGGAATCCCGGAGCTGCGTTTGGCCGGAGTCACGGGGGGCCTGTCACGTCGGAGCGGCAAGCGGTCCGCACTTTCGGGCCTGCGTCGCCCGTACCCCGTGGAGATGCGGCCCGTGGAGGCGTGCGAGATCGAGGCCTGATGGACGTGCGGGGCAGTCGACCCGCGCATGCTCCGTGCCTCGAGCGGGTTCCCTATGGGCCGGACGCATGGCGGCCGGTCGGCTGCCGGTCGAATGGGGAGGATCGTGCCGGAAGGCCGGCTTGTCGAAACGGATATGCCGTTTTAGCCCTTATATCGAGCGGCGCTGATCCCGACCGATGGTCGTTCTCAGCACGTTCGGCGGACGCCCGCCGCAGCGCAGTCGCGCGGGCGGCCGACGATGAGGTTTCCTCATCGTCGGCCGGTATTAGTGAAAACATCTTGAGGTCCGATGACTTCTCGTGTCGTCTCGATCCGGGCCGGTCGCCGATATCCCCGATCCCGCGATCTCCGGCGCGGGCAACCCTGACGGAGGCGGCCGCGCCGGCTCGACCTGTCCCCCCTCAATTATCGGGAGGGCTTCGAGGATGGGGAGAGAGAGGTCACGGCTTGGACGCGAGCGATTACGATCTCCTCGTCATCGGCGGCGGCATCAACGGCGCGGGCATCGCGCGCGATGCGGCGGGGCGCGGCCTTCGGGTGATGCTCTGCGAGCGCGGGGATCTGGCCGAATTCACCTCGTCCTCCTCCACCAAGCTCATCCATGGCGGCCTGCGCTACCTCGAACATTACGAGTTCCGGCTGGTGCGGGAGGCTCTGGCCGAGCGCGGACGCCTGCTGCGGCTGGCGCCCCACATCATCTGGCCGTTGCGCTTCGTCCTGCCGCATGACGAGGGCCTGCGCCCCGCCTGGATGCTGCGGCTCGGACTGTTCCTCTACGACCATCTCGCCCGCCTGCGCGCCCTTCCCGGCTCCGCCTCGGTGACTCTCCCAGGCTCGGATTTCGGCCTGCCGCTGCAGCCGCGTCTGACGCGGGGCTTCGCCTATTCGGATTGCTGGGTCGAGGACAGCCGCCTCGTGGTGCTCAACGCCATGGATGCGCGCGAGCGCGGGGCCCAGATCCGGACTCGCACCACCGTCGAAGCGGCCCGTCGCGACGGGACATCCTGGGTCGCCACGATCCGCCACATGGGGACTGGCCGCAGCGAGGCCGTGCATGCGGGGATGATCGTCAACGCGGCCGGTCCCTGGGTGAGCGAGACCCTCGGGCACACGCTCGGCCTTGCCAGCCGGGCGGCGGTCAGGCTGGTGAAGGGCAGCCACATCGTCGTCCGCAAGCTCTACGAGGGCGATCACGCCTATATCCTGCAGCAGCCGGACGGGCGCATCGTCTTCGCGATCCCCTACGAGGGCGCTTTCACCCTCATCGGCACCACCGACGTGCCCCATTCCGGCGAACCGGGGTCGGTCCGCATCTCCGAGGACGAGACCCTCTATCTCTGCGACTGCATCAACCGGTCGCTCCGGGCTCGGATCCATCCCTGCGACGTGGTCTGGAGCTTCTCGGGCGTGCGCCCGCTCTTCGACGATGCCGCCGCGAAGGCCTCCGCGGTCACCCGCGACTACGTCCTCGACGTCTCCGACCGGGATGGCCGCCTGCCCGTGCTCTCGGTCTTCGGCGGCAAGATCACCACCTACCGGCGCCTCGCCGAACACGCGTTGGCCAAGCTCGCCCCCTATCGCCCCGGGATGAAGCCCGCCTGGACCGGCGATGCGGTTCTGCCGGGCGGCGACATGCCGGGTGCCGATTTCGAGGGGTTCCTCGCCGACCTCATGGCGCGCAGGCCCTTCCTGCCACCCGCGATGGCACGGCGTCTCGCCCGGGCCTACGGCACGCGCACGGACGGCCTGCTCGGCACGGCTCGGACCCTCGCCGATCTCGGGGCGGATTTCGGGGAAGGGCTCACCGAGGCCGAGGTGGCGTATCTGATCGACCGGGAATGGGCGCGCAGCGCTCAGGACATCCTCTGGCGCCGCTCGAAGCTCGGGCTGCACCTGCCGCCCGAGGGACGGGCGCGGCTCGAAGCCTATATGGAGGCCAAGGCCAAAGCCGAAGCGGCCTGACCGGGGACGCGAACCCGCTTCGCTCTTTGCTGTGTCGCGGGTTTTTATCGCAGAACCGGGGGTCACTTCTGCGAAACCTGCTTAGGGGGAGACGGCCATGTCGCGCTATGTCGGGGCGATCGATCAGGGCACGACCAGCACGCGCTTCATCGTCTTCGATCGCGTCGGCGCGATCATCACGGTCGCCCAGCGCGAGCACGAGCAGATCTACCCCCGACCCGGCCATGTGGAGCACGACGCCAACGAGATCTGGCGCAACACCCGGACCGTGATGCGCGAGGCCCTGGAGACGGCGGGGCTGCAGCCGTCCGATCTCGTTTCCATCGGCATCACCAACCAGCGCGAGACCACCCTGATCTGGGATCGCGCCAGCGGGCGCCCGCTCCACAACGCCCTGGTCTGGCAGGACACGCGGGTAGACGGGCTCGTGGCCGAGTTCGCCCGCGACGGCGGCAAGGATCGTTTCCGTGCGCTCACCGGCCTACCCTTGGCGAGCTATTTCTCCGGCCTCAAGCTCGTCTGGCTCCTCGACCGGGTGCCCGGTGCCCGCGCGGCGGCCGAGGCCGGGGATGTCCTGTTCGGGACCATCGACACCTGGCTCGTCTGGAACCTCACCGGCGGCCCGCAGGGCGGTCTCCACATCACCGACGCGACCAATGCCAGCCGCACCCAGCTCATGGCCCTCGACACCCTCGACTGGGATGCCGGCATGATTTCGGCCTTCGGCATCCCGCGGGCGATGTTGCCGAGGATCGTCTCCTCGAGCATGGTCTATGGCGAGACGCGGGGCGCCCTCCCCGGGGTGCACATCGCCGGCATCCTCGGTGACCAGCAGGCGGCCCTGTTCGGCCAGGCCTGCTTCTCGCCCGGCAAGGCCAAGAACACCTACGGCACCGGCTGCTTCGTGCTGATGAACACCGGGACGGCTCCGGTGCCCTCCACCTGCGGCCTCGTCACCACCCTCGCCTACCGGCTCGGCGACGAGGCGCCGGTCTATGCGCTGGAAGGCTCCATCGCCATCACGGGCGCCCTGGTCCAGTGGCTGCGCGACAATCTCGGCCTCATCCGGGACAGCGCCGAGATCGAGCCCCTCGCCCGCACCGTGGAGGACAATGGCGACGTGTACTTCGTGCCGGCCTTCTCGGGCCTCTACGCGCCGCATTGGCGGGAGAGCGCGCGCGGCATCATCGCCGGCCTCACCCGCTACGCCAACAAGGGTCACATCGCCCGTGCCGCCCTGGAGGCCACCGCCTATCAGACCCGCGAGGTCATCGAGGCGATGGAGACGGATTCCGGAATTGCGATCACGGAACTGCGGGCCGATGGCGGCATGGTCTGCAACGACCTCCTGATGCAGTTCCAGGCGGACCTCCTCGCCGTGCCGGTGCTGCGACCGAAGGTGACGGAGACCACGGCGCTGGGCGCCGCCTACGCGGCGGGGCTCGCCTCGGGATACTGGGCCGGCACCGGCGATCTCGTGGCCAATTGGGGCGTCGACCATCGCTGGCACCCGCGTATGGACGAGGGCCGGCGCAACCGGCTCTACGCCGCCTGGGGCAAGGCGGTGACGCGCTCGTTCGGGTGGACCGAGCCGACGGGATGAAGCGCCCCGGCCATGACCGGGAGCTCTTCCTTGCAAAATAGGGGATCGAGAAAGATTTGGAGGCCTCGCCCGGAATCGAACCGGGGTGCAAGGATTTGCAGTCCTCTGCGTAACCACTCCGCCACGAGGCCTCGGCCACATCCCATCGAGGAAGGAATGGCGCCTCCGGATCGGGCGGGCGATCCGGGGTGACGGGTCTCTTACAGAGCCCGGGCCGGGTCCGCAACGGGGATTCCGCGACAGGAGGCCAAACGGAGGCGAGGCCGTAAACAAAGCCGACAAATATGCGAAGAGGCCTTGCGTCCCGCCAAAGCCGTGTGTAGAGACCCCGCCGTGGTCCCCGATAGCTCAGTTGGTAGAGCAAGCGACTGTTAATCGCTTTGTCGTAGGTTCGAGTCCTACTCGGGGAGCCAAATACCTTCTCCGTTCCCCGGCTGTGCCGGACGAGACGCCGGATGAGGGTGGTGAACCTCTTCTCCCCAGCACTTCCCTTGTCGCCGTGATGCCTGCCATCGAGATCGATGGGGCCGCCTTCGGCCTGACCGGCTATGCGCGGTTGGTGCGATGAAGTAGCCTCGTCCGGCAGTGGGATGAGGTCATAGTTTCGACGCGTCGTGCACGCACTTGGCCACTGCGTTTTTAAAGAGGCGGGGCGTTCCGAACGATGGCGAGAATCGCTGACTCCGGGGGCGGTCAGAGAAGGATGCATGTCATGCGGCGATGCCTGTCCATCGTCGGAACCAAAATGCAGGTTCCATGACGGCTTCGAACATCTTGATGGATTACACGGATCTGGTGTCCTTCTTCAAAAGAGGGCTTCCGATCACGGGGATCCAACGGGTCGTCTACGAAATCACCAGCGCGATCCAGGCGGACGATCTCGACTGCGTCATCACACCGATCGGCATCACGCCCTTCAAGCGGCGGCTCGCTCCCATCAGCGCTCCGATGCTGGAGCTGATCGAGGCGTATGGCCGAACCAACACCGTCCAGGGCCGCTCCCTCGTCGCCAAGGCGGTGGAGGAACTGAGCTATGTCCGCATCTTCAAGAACCAGCCGGCGGCGGCGGCCGACAGTTCCATGCCCCGGTCGGCTCCGTGGCTGGTGATGCTCGGGGCGAGCTGGTCGCGCTCGAACTATGCCGGCATCGTCAGCGCGCTGAAATCCGCCGACATCTCCTGTCGCAAGGCGGTCCTCGTCCACGACATGCTGCCGATCGAGCGGCCCGAGCTCACGTTCCGGTCGGCCCATGCCACGTTCAAGCGCTGGATCGACCTCGTGCTCGAGACGGCGGATGTGATCTTCACGCCGTCCCGCGCCACCGCGGACGCGCTCATTGCCTATCAGGGGTTCGATTGTGGGCGGATCGTGACGCTCAATTTCGGTGTGTCCCAGATCGGCGACAACACCCCGCCGAAGCCGCTGAAGGTCAAGGGACCCTACATCCTCTACGTTTCGTCGGTGCACCCGCGCAAGAATCACCGCGTCGCCATCAAGGCCTGGTCGCTGGCGTTCAAGGGCAACGAGGAGGCGGCCCCGAGCCTCGTCTGCGTCGGGCACAGCAAGCGCAAGAAGCGCATGATGCTGCGCGCCATCGTCAGGCGGACTCCGCTCGCGCGGAAGCTCCACTTTCTCGCCAAGGTCGACGACCTGGCCCTGCGGACGCTCTACAAGAACTGTCAGATGTTCGTGTTTCCGTCCCGCTACGAGGGGTGGGGACTGCCGGTGGCCGAGGCCCTGAGCTTCGGCAAGTTCGGCATCGTCTCGAAAACCACCTCCCTGCCCGAGGTCGGCCAGCATTTCGTCGATTATGCTCTGCCCCATATGACGAGCGAATGGGTCGCCAAGATCAAGGCCTACGCCACCGACCCCGAGTCGCTCCGGGAGAAGGAGCGCGAGATCGACAGGAATTATAGGCCCGCCACCTGGACGGAGACCGGCCGGCAGATCCTGGCGGCCCTGCAGCGCGTGGATGACGAGGCCAAGGCCGCCTCTGTCGCCAAGCGCCCCGCCCCGCCGCGCCGCGTCGCGCCGCAGTCGGACGCGGCGCGGCAGCGCGTCCCTCAGACCACGTCGTGATGGCACTCGTCCCCTCCCCGCCTTTCGTCGGCCGGAGCGAGACCGATGGCATCCCGCGGTTTTGCCGATGCCGCGACCTCTCGGCCTGGACACCCCGCGGAATCAGCCTTAATCAGGCGCACCAATGACTTGGGAGGATTGGCGGGCTTGGCATTCAGGCACTCAAATGCAGGATGACCTCGGCGTCCGCCGACAGGACAGGGTCGGCGAACGCTCCGAACTGCCGGAAATATAGTCACTCGAGCGGCGATGGCATTTTTGCGCAGCCCGTATTCCTGGTTGCGGTGGGACGAATACGAGAGCGTCCTGACGATGCTGGCGGATTTGAATCACACCATTACGATACGATCATTGTTTTCGTTTTAGAGAATCCAAGAACCAAGGACGTGATCTATGGCGACATCCATCACCCGGTACGTGCGTGAGAAAGGCGAGATTCCGCTGGCCTGGGCCGGTTCGACCCTGGACATGAACTATCTCAACTTCGGCGACGCTCTGAGCCCGGTGATGATCGCGCTGCTCTCGGGCAAGCCGATCCGCAGGGCGCCGATGAAGTCGTTCGCGCCTCGCCTGTCCTGCGTCGGTACGATCGGCCACGGTTTCGCCAACGGCGAGGTCTGGTTCTGGGGCACGGGCTGCTCCAACTGGGCCAACCCTTCCGCTCCGGCAGCCGAGAAGAAGCCCTTCGTCCCGTCCCCGGAATCGCATTTCACCGTGACCGCCACCCGCGGCCCGGTCTCGGAATCGCTCCTCTCGGCCAAGACCCTCTCGCATGCCGTTCCGTACGGCGACCCGGTCTGGCTGCTGCCTCGATTTTACAAGCCGACGGTCAAGAAGCGCTACAAGCTCGGCGTCATCCTCCACCTGTCGGAACTCGCCAACCGAGAGATGGAGGCGGTGCCGCGCAAGGAGATCGCGCGGTTCCGGATTCCGGCCGAACTCGCCGACGACATCCATCTCATCACGACCGTCACCGAACTGCATGTCGGTGCGCTTCAGTCGAAGATCGACGAGATCCTGTCCTGCGAGCGCATCGTCTCCACCAGCCTGCACGGCATGGTGATCGCGGAATCCTACGGCATTCCCTGCCTGTATTTCGCGCCGAGCCTGAGCAAGGACGGGCTGCAATCGGTGGAGCTCACCCCCGGTGGCGACGTCGACCTGCGCATCGTCGATCTCTATACCGGCCTCGGCCTGCCGAAGATCGACGTCTACAATCAGCCCCGGCCCAAGCCGAGCGACTGGCCCGCGATCATGAAGGCCATCGACAAGAGCTGGTCGCCCAAGACCTTCGATGGCGATGCCCTGATCAACGCCTTCCCGGTCGATCTGAGCCCCATCTCCGCCGCGCCCGGCGAGACGATCTGGGAGCACAAGGCGCTCACCGACCTGAAACTCCGCCACGATGTCGGCGAGTTGAACCGGCTCGACCGCAAGGAATTTCCGGGAGGAGCCAAGGTGGCCGCCGCCCGATTTCCTGACGAATCTCCCAAAGGCGCTCCCAAGGCCGCTGCGAGAGCTGTGGCCGAAAAGACTGTCTCTGAGCCGGCTGGCGAAGATGCTGCGGCGAAGCTAGAAAAAAAAAAGAGCTCCGTCGCTCTCCTGAAGCGCATTAAATCGACCCTGCCGCCCGGCTCGGTGCCCCTGGCCTGGGCGGCCAGTTCGCCGAAGTTTCCCTACGCTAATTTCGGTGACGCGCTGAGCGCCGTCATGGTCGCCGCCATCTCCGGACGCGTCGTGCGGCATGCGGGCTTCGACAGCAATTCCGAGCGCCTCGTCGCGGTCGGAACCATCGGCCACGCCATCAGCAAGGGCACGGTGCATATGTGGGGCACCGGTCTCGATGCCCAGCGCTGCCCGGGCAATCCGAACCCGGCGCCCTATCAGCGTCCGGCGGGAACCGAGTTCCACGTCCATGCCGTGCGCGGCCCCAAGACCGGCGCCGTACTGAGGGCGCAGGGCATCGCGGTGCCGGAGATCTACGGCGACCCGGTCTACCTGCTGCCCAAGTTCTGGCCCATGGACCATGTGGCGAAGACCCATGAGATCGGCGTTATCGTCCACCTGACCGAGCTCGCCTCCCAGGATCCCGCCGCCACCGTCCTCGACGTGATGACGCGCTACGGCATCCCCCCCGAGCGCAAGGGCGATATCCGGATCATCAACACGATCACCGAACGCGACGCATCGTCCCTGCGCGCCAAGGTCGAGGAGATCGTGTCCTGCCGGCACATCCTCTCTACCTCGCTCCACGGTCTCGTGATCGCGGAATGCTACGGTATTCCCAGCGCCTGGTTCGCCACCTATGGCCAGGGCGAGGGCCGTGAACTCAAGCTCGACGACGATGAGGAGAGGGTCGATCACCGGGTGCGGGATTTCTATCTCGGCGCCGGTGTGACCCGCCTCAACGCCTTCTGCCTGGAGCGGCGCGCCAAGCCCGAATGGGACAAGGCCGTCGACTGGATCAAGGCCACATGGCGGCCCCTGACCTACTCGCCCCAGGCATTGTTCGAAGCCTTCCCGCTGCCGAAGGCGGTCGAGTTCGAGGCGACCCCCTGGCCGGTGGAGCCGAAGGTGCTCAAGGCGCTGAAGTTCTAGGCGCCCGGTCCTACGGGACGAGTCGCATCGTCGAGGCCACGCGGCGATCGAGAAGAGGCGAACTCCGTCCTCCTGGAGGCGTCAGCGCCCGAGGAGGAACGGTGTTCGGACGGCACGAGGGGCCGAGCCACCGGCGCGTGAAATCGCATGTGGTCCGAGTCTTTCATTTCTATCGCCAACGACCCCATCGCAGAACCATCCGAGGAAGTCCGGAATGCCTAAAAGTGTGATGTTGGATGGGTACAATCTCGGCCTGGAGAAGGGGACCGGCGTCGCCACCTACGCGCGCAACCTGAGCTACGAGCTGCACGAGCTCGGCTACCGGACCGATGTCCTCTACGGGACCCGCGCATCTCCGGGCCTCGACCCGCTGCTTCGCGAGATTTCGTTCTTCGATCCGGCGGTGGGTATCCCGCCGCAATGGCTGGTGATCCTGCGCTACCTGCGCGACCAGATGACCTCGCCGCTCGGGCGGCGGGCGGTGAAGGTGCCGATCACCGGCACCGTCATCAGCAAGACGTTTGAATCGCGGATGCCGTATTTCGACCAGATCTGGAACAGCGTGAACCTGTTCGACGTCGCGCTCTCCTATTTCAAGACCTACAATCGCACCCTGCGCGTCAGCGGTCTGCGCACGCCCGACATCATGCACTGGACCTATCCTCTGCCGATCCGGATTCCGGGCGCCAAGAACATCTACACCCTGCACGATCTCGTGCCCCTGCGCCTGCCCTTCACCACCGGCGACATCAAGCGGCGCTACCTGCGCCTGATGCGGCGCATCGTGAAGGATGCCGATCACATCGTCACCGTGTCCGAGACCTCGCGCCGCGACATCATCAACCTGCTCGGCTGCCCCGAGCACCGGATCACCAACACCTACCAGTCGGTGGAAATCCCCAAGAAGTTCTCCGAGAAGCCCGAGGACGTGGTCCGCCGCGAGATCGAGGGCGCCTTCGGCCTGCCGTACAAGGGCTACTTCCTGTTCTTCGGCGCCATCGAGCCCAAGAAGAACGTCGGCCGCCTCGTCGAGGCCTATCTCGCGAGCCAGGTCTCGGCGCCACTCGTCATCGTCGGCGGCGCGGCTTGGAAATCGGATATCGAGTTCAAGTTCATCAATCCGGCGACGAACTCGTATCTCGAGCAGATCGACAACATGACCTACCAGCGCGACCGCATCCGGCGGTTCGACTACGCGCCGTTCTCGCTCCTCGTCAGCCTCATCCGCGGTGCCAAGGGCGTGGTGTTCCCCTCCCTCTACGAAGGTTTCGGCCTTCCCGTGCTGGAGGCCATGCTGCTCGGCACCCCTGTCATCACCTCCAAGGAGGGCTCGACGCCGGAAGTCGCCGGCGACGCGGCCCTGCTGATCAACCCCTACGACACCCGCGACATCGCCGACGCGATCCGCGCGGTGGATTCGGATGCGGACCTGCGCGGGCGCCTCTCCGAAATGGGCAAGGTCCAGGCGGCGAAATACAGCCCCGAGATCTATCGCGGGCGCCTCAAGGAACTCTACGAGCGACTCTGAACGGACCCTTCCGGATCGCCGCCGGCCTCGTCGGCAGGCGGTCCGGGCGACGGTGAGGCCTCGACCCGACAATGGCGATTCTCGTGACCGGAGCCGCGGGCTTCATCGGCTACCATGTGGCCGATCGCCTGCTCGCGCGTGGCGAGACGATCATCGGCATCGACAATCTCAACGATTACTATTCCGTCGCGCTCAAGCGGGACCGGATCGAAGATCTCGCGACGCGCCGGGGCGACGCGTTCCGCTTTCTGCCCATCGACTTCTCCGATCACGAGGCCCTGGACAGGGGGCTGGACGAGCATGGGATCGACAGGATCGTCCATCTCGGCGCGCAGGCCGGGGTGCGCTACTCCATCGAGAACCCGCGCGCCTACGTTCAGGCCAACGTGGTCGGTCACCTCAACATCCTGGAATTCGCGCGCCACCGGGGCGTGGCGCACCTCGCCTATGCCTCGTCCTCCTCGGTCTATGGCGGGAATACCTCCCTGCCCTTCCGGGTCGAGGACCGCGTCGACCATCCGGTCTCGCTCTATGCCGCCACCAAGAAGGCGGACGAGTTGATGAGCGAAACCTACGCCCATCTCTATCGCCTGCCCCAGACCGGACTGCGCTTCTTCACCGTCTACGGGCCATGGGGACGGCCCGACATGGCTCTGTGGCTGTTCGCCAAAGCCATCTTCGCGGGCGAGCCGATCCGCGTGTTCAACGACGGCGCGATGCGACGGGATTTCACTTACATCGATGACATCGTCAGCGGGATCCTCGCCTGCCTCGACAATCCGCCCCCCGATAACGGCGCGGAGAAGGCCGGCGGCAGCCATGCGCCGCACCGGCTCTACAACATCGGCAACAACACGTCCGTGCCGCTCCTGCGCATGATCGACGTGCTGGAGGAGGCCTGCGGGCGCCCTGCGATCCGCCGGTCCGAGCCGATGCAGCCCGGCGACGTGAGGGAGACCTACGCCGATCTCGGCGCCATCGCCCGCGACCTCGGCTATGTCCCGACGACGCCGATCGAAGTCGGAATCCCGGCCTTCGTGCGCTGGTTCAAGGCCTATCACCGCCTCGGCTGACGCCGCCCGCTTCTGCCTGAGGCGCCGATCCGCCGGCGGGACAGTCGTCATACCCCATATGGGGGATGGCAGGATTGAACGGGATGGTAGGGGTTCCGTGATCCAGGGCTGCGATCTTGCCCACCACCATGTGGACCACCGATGTTCATCGATTGCCGCATCACCTACGACCTTCGTTCCGATGACCGGAGCCTCGACAGGTGGACGGTCTTCGACACCAAAACCGGTCGACCGGCATGGGTGAAAGGACTGCGGCAGGTCGGGCTTGCCTTCGCCGTGGCCGACCAACTCGTCGACGCATTGAACGCCATGGAGCGCGCCGCACCGGGATCGTCGGTGACCTGGTCGGACCGCTTGAGCGGGCCGCTGCTCGCCCCCGTGTGATCGGCCGGCGGCTCTCGACACGGGACGGCAACGTAACTTGATCAGGACGAATCCATCTCGTCCCGAGCCCTCCAATGATTTAGGTTGCGGCGTTCGAAACATCGCGATCTGCGTGCATGGAAAAAGCACTTGCTCAGGCCATCAAGGGGCTCGGGAAATTCGGACCGGATGGGCTCGTTTTTTCCGTGATCATCCTGGCGACATTTGGAGCCTTGATCGCCCATGTCGATCCAGCCTGGGCCATCGGCGCGGGATGCCTCTTCTGCATCCTGTGGCTCATCCGCAATTTCGCCACGGCGCGTATCGACCTTCAGGCCAGGAAATCCAGCCTCGAACTGACGGCGAAATCACGCGGCGCGCCCATCGCGGCACAGAAGCCGCGCACGAAGCGGATTCCTCCATCGTCGGCCGGTTCGCCGGACCAGCCCCCTCCGCCGCCCTAGCGCCTCCTCCTGTTTGTCAACGCATAGATTGTGTCATACATCTCGAATATGGTGACCGGCATGCAGGGAACGCCCTTCGTTATCGTCGCGATCTTGGCGCTCACCCTTCTCGTTGCGCGTGAGTTGATCCGCGCGACTCACGACACGCATCGAAAGGCACGTGCCCTGGAGCGAGCAAACGCCGATTTGAATCGGTGTTTCGATGTGACCGAGCGTGCGCTGAAGGATGATCGCGTACCGGATCGCCTCCGAAACCTGTTGCTCGGGCAGGCACATGCATTGTCCGATTTTCAGGCGGGCGAGCGAGTGCTCAAGGCGTTCATCGAGATGCTCCATAGCCGCCGTGACGTTCCGTCCCCAGCCGATCATCCCATCGCACTTGCGGTGGAGGAACTGGCCGCTTCGGATCCCCGCTTGGCCGCCGAGTGCCGGTCGGCATTGGTGGACGGGATGTTGGCGCTGATCCTGATCCATGCCGACGCCTTCAGCATCGATGAAGCCGTCGACGAAGCCGTGCATGAGGCAGCGCGAAACCCATTCAGCGTGCCCGCCGATGTATCCGGAATGTTGGGTGGTTCCGGCTTAGCCGCAGCCTGATCCTACGCTGCCGTTCCAGTGAGGTCCGGCCAGGGCGAAGGCCGGCCGCCACCATCGCGGGGGGGGCGGAAATCGCCTAGCGACGGCCTCTCCGCGTGGCTTCCACCCACTCGACGATGCGGTCTTAAGACAACGCTAACCCTGTTCTTTTACCACGATGGGGTCGGCGAGGAGCCGTCCCGCATTGGTCTGGCCGCGTCCCGAGGGGGCGCGATCCCCCGGGACGATCTTCGGCCGCCGCGTCCGTCGCGCCGGTCCGGGATGCGCGAAGGGACGTCCGTGAAACATCCCGGGCAGCGGTCCTGTCGCGCGCACCGCTCGAGGCGGGGACCCGCGGAGAGACACTCGTCCGTGATGCGTGCAGGGCTGATCGCAGGATGGCGCAGGAGGGGGCTTCACGGCCTGATCCTGACGGCCGCCGTCGCCCTGCCCGGAAGCCAGGCGGAGGCCCAGTCGAGCCCGACGCCGCGACCCGCCACACCGACCTTCGGCAGCACGAATCCATCCTCGGCCACGGGTGCGGGTAGTACGGGCGGCCCGACCCTGCGCGGCAGCGGTCCCTCCGGCGATGCGTCCACCGGCGCCGCCTCCCCGAGCGAGGGCGCTGTCTCACAGACCGATGACGCTTCGGCCGGCACCCCCGCCCGACGGCGCTCCCTCGCGCCTGTGGCG
>NZ_VRVC01000008.1:0-59375 GCF_008040005.1 Methylobacterium sp. WL19 | reverse complement strand
AGGGTGACCGGGTCGGCGGACCGATCGGCGGCATCGTGGGCGGCGCCGTCGGCGGCGCGGTCGGGACGGTCAACGGCGCTCTCGGGATCGATCCGGGCCGTCGCGCCTATCGGACGCGCATGAACTCGCGTCGCCATTACCGCCACCGTCACCACCGCTGAGCCGAACCCTGACCGGCCCTCCCGCGACCGGGAGGGCCGGCGGTCCTGCTCGAAACGAAGCTCATCAGTTTAAGTTTGTCTTTATGCGAGTGTGACAGCTTCGGTCCTGTGATACCGAAGGGCCGTCCGCGTCATGGCAAAATGGGTTCCCCTGACGGCCCTTTTCGGGCTCGTCTGTCTCATGGTGATCCCGACGCCGGGCGTGATCGGCATCCTGATCGGGAGTGCCTGCGCCCTCGCCATTATCGTCAGCGGCATCCTTATCTTGATCGACCGGCTGGCCGGACGCCTCGCTCTCCGGCTGGAGCGCCGGAAGCAACGACGCGCGCCCAAACGCAAGCAGGGCGTCCATGCCCATTCGGGTATAGCCCGGAAGATCTGACAGCTGACCTTGCGTCGCGGCGGACATGTCCCCGATTCGCCTGCCGAGGGTAGGAGCCGCCGAGGCTCAGTCGAGGCGATCGCTCTGGATCGGCACGACCAGCGCATCGGGTTCGTCCTCGTCGTTCTCGATATCGGCGTCGCCATCGACTTCGTGGCCGGTCACACCCGAGACGTCGGCGAGGTTGCGGGCGGCCTTGCGCAGGAGCTTGCGCAGGCGGCGTCGCTCCTTGCCGTCGAACCCATCGAGCATCTCCGCTTCGACCTCGTCCCAGAGGCGCTCGATGGCTTCCGCCTTGGCGAGGCCCGCCTCGGTGAGTCGCACGCGGACGATGCGGCCATCCCCTGCCTCTGCGCGCCGCTCGACGAAGCCGAGGGCCGCAAGGCGCGAGATCGTCTTCGAGGCCGTGGGCGGCCGGACCCGCAGGGTGGCGGCGAGATCGCCCATGGTCATCGTGCCGGCGACCGCTAAAGCCTGAACCACCTGTTCCTGCCCGGCGAACAGGTCGAGGGAGGCGAGACGATCCCCCACCCGAGAGCGGTGCAGCCGCGCCGCCTGGACCAGGGCCCACCCGACGCTCTTCGAGCCGGGAGGGCGAATACGTTTGTCGGACTTGCCCATCGTCTGTTCGGTGTCCCTGCCGGCTTTGTCGGTCTTGCCCAACTCGGTCTTGCCCAACTCGGACTTGCCCGATGATATGGCCTTGCCGGACGATACCGCCCCTCGCTCTTCAGCCGAAACCATCGCCGCCCGACTCCACACCCGCAGGAGGCCGCGTTCCCGAGCCGCCGTTTGAGATCCCGGCGAAGGAGGCGGACCATGTGCGTGCAGATGGCGTCCGGCTCGTGAAGCTGAGATGACAGTCGGCTCAAATTCGCGAGGAAACCAACAGCCGGCGAAGAGATGTTCCTCCAGGCAAAGCGATCTTCGCCGGCCGAAACCAGGCCGACGACCGGTTCTGGACTGTCGTCCGGCGTCTCAGCAGGGGATCAGGCTCTGGATCTGCTGGAGGATATCTTCTCCGGTGCAGGGACGGGAAATGAAGCGGGCACCTGCGGGAATCCGCTCCGGGTCGGGGGCGGCACGGCCCGAGACGATGACGATCGGCAGGGTCGGCCGTGCCTCCGACACCGCGTTGGCGAGATCGAACCCGTTGACCTTGCCCGACAGTTCCACGTCCGTGATCAGCCCGCGGATATCCGTGCGGGCCTGGAGGATACCCAGCGCCCGCTCAGCGGATGCGCATTGCACCGTCTCGTAGCCGCCGTCCTCGAGGACATCCCCGAGGTCCATGATCGTCAGGGCTTCATCCTCGACGAGGAGGATCACCGGCCTGTCGTCGTCCGAGCGCGTCGTCTCATTCACCACGATGCCCACCCTTCACCGTTTGACCCAACTTGATCCAACGATAAACATCCGTTCAGGTTGCAGGGCGGGAGCGGACAGATTTCAGGGCCCTGCCTCGGTGTCGGCCGATGTCCGAACCACGTGGGCCACGGCTTCGCATAAACGGTCGAGATCGTCCGGCGCGATGGTCAGGGCCGGCGTCAGGTAGACGATGTCGCCGAAGGGGCGGACCCAGACCCCCTGCTCCACGAAGCACGCCTTGAGCGCAGCGAGATCGGGTGCGCGCGCGAACTGCACGACGCCGATGGCGCCCAGAACGCGGATGTCGGCGATGCCGGGGAGACCGCGCAGGCCGGAGAGTCCCTCTGCCAAGCGGATCTCGATGGCCCGTGCCTGTTCCAGACGCGGCTCGGTCTCGAACAGGTCGAGGCTGGCATTGGCGGCAGCGCAGGCGAGGGGATTGGCCATGAAAGTCGGGCCGTGCATCAGCGCCGCCGAGGGATCGTCGGACAAGAAGGCCTCGAAGACCGGACGCCGCGCGATCGTCGCGGCCAGCGCCATGGTGCCGCCGGTGAGTGCCTTCGACAGGCAGAGGATGTCGGGCACGATTCCGGCCTGCTCGCAGGCGAACAGGGTGCCGGTTCGGCCGAAACCGGTGAAGATCTCGTCGGCGATGAGGGGCAGGCCGTGCCGCTCGGCCGCCCGCGCCACCCGTGCCAGGGTCTCGGGGGCGTGCATCACCATGCCTCCCGCCCCCTGGACCAGGGGTTCGACGATGATCGCCGCGAGGGTATCGCCATGCTCGGCCAAGGCACGGTCGAGGGCGTCGGCAGTGGCGTCGTCGCGCGGAAGATCGCAGAAGACTTGAGTCGGCAAGTAGGCGCCGAAGCGCCGATGCATGCCCTCCTCCGGGTCGCAGACCGACATCGCTCCCATCGTGTCGCCATGGTAGCCGCCGCGGAACGCGAGGAACCGGCTGCGTCCGGCGATGCCCCGGTTGAGCCACATCTGCGCGGCCATCTTGAGCGCCACTTCCACCGCCACCGATCCGGAATCGGTGAAGAACACGTGGTCGAGGTCGCCCGGCGCCAGGGCGGCGAGGCGGGACGCCAGGCGCTCGGCCGGCGCATGGGTGAGCCCCCCGAACATCACATGGGGCATGGCCTCGAGCTGAGCCGCCACCGCCGCACGGATATGCGGATGGTTGTAGCCATGGACCGCGGTCCACCACGAGGCGATGCCGTCGATGAGTTCGCGCCCGTCGGCGAGCAGGATCCGCGAGCCCGAGGTGCGCACGGCCTCGAGGGGCGGCGCCGCGGTCCGCATCTGCGTATAGGGCCGCCAGAGAGAGTTTTTCGCATCCGTAGGCATTCGTGCGGGATGAGCGTGCGCGGCCGAACGGTCAAGGGAGCGAACTGCAACCCGATCTTAAAGCCGTCGGAGGCATGGTCTGCGACCCTGCCCTCCAGGCCATCGACCGGCCCTCCGGAGGGATCTCGTTGTCCGGGACTGTCCTGTGCCTGCCGAGAGACCCGAACTCATCCCCGGCCGGCTTTGGGGCACGTCGCCGCCGACCGTGGCGCTGTTCGCTCTCCTGTTCGTCATCGCCTTGCTCCCGGTGCTGACGATGCCGATCCCGGCGATGGTGGATTATCCCAACCACCTCGCCCGCATGTACATCCTCGTGCGGGACGGAACCCCACAGGCGCACCCCTTCTACCGAGTGACCTGGGCGCTTTATCCCAACCTCGCCATGGATCTCGTCGTCCCGCTCGTCGCGCGGATCACGAGCGTCGAACTCGCGACCCGGCTGTTCCTGCTGGCGAGCCAGATCCTCACGATCACAGGGGCCATCGCCATCGAGCTCGCCGTGAAGCGCCGCTTTCAGGTGAGTGGGTTCCTCGCGTTGCTGGTGCTCTACAGCGTTCCCTTCGCCTGGGGTTTCGTGAACTTCCAGTTCGCCCTCGGCATCGCGCTGTGGGGGATCGCCTGCTGGATCGTCCTGCAGGACCGGGCCTGGCCGCTCCGGCTCGCGCTTCACACCCTCTTCGTGACCCTGCTGTTCGGCGCCCATCTGTTCGCGCTCGGCCTTTACGGTTTCACCCTCGGCATTCACGAGCTCTGGCGTGCCCGGACCCGAAAGCCCGCCCTGCCGACGACGATGGCGCGCTTCCTCACCCTCGCCCTGCCGGCACTCGTCGCCTTCGGGGTCATGAAGGCGACCGGAGGCGCCGTCGGCCAGGAGGGGACCGCCTGGAACGGTCAGACCAAGCTCTTGATGGTGTTCGCCACCCTGAACGGCTACGATCTTTGGCTTTCCACCGGCGGCACGGTGATCCTCGTCGGCCTCATCGGGTCCGCCGCGATGCGAGGCGCGGTCCGGCCGATTCAATCCGGGTGCTGGCTGGCGGCCGGCCTCGCGGCGCTCTTCGTCGTCCTGCCCACGCGCCTGTTCGACACGTCCTTCGTCGATCTCCGGGTGACGGTGGCAGCACTTCTCATCGTTCCCGGCTTCATCGTGGTGTCGCCACCGAGCCGGGCCTGGGGACGACTTGCCGCTGTGGCCGTCCTGGGCGTGACCCTGGTGAACCTCGCCTCCGCCCTCACTGTCGCGGCGATCTACCGGGGCGAGTATGCGGCGCTCGTCGCGTCCTTCGGGCAGTTGAAGCCGGGTTCCCGCGTGCTCGTGGGCCATAGCGGCAGCGGAGAGGACGCCCCCCTCGGCGACCTCTCCGATTATCCGATCTACAACGCGGCGACGCTGGCCGTCGCCTATGCGGATGCGTTCGTGCCGACGCTGTTCACCTCCATCGGCAAGCAGCCGGTGACAGTGATCGATGGCTACCGCCGTCTGGCCGTCCCCTATGGCGGCCCGACGGCGATGGTGATCCTGCGCGACATCGCCGAGGGCCGGCCCAACGCGGACGCGCCGGGCTATACCCGCACCTGGACCGAGGATTTCGACTACCTCTACGTCGTCGGCCCCTCGGCTCCGAACCCGATGCCGGGCCTGCTCGTGCCCCTGGCGGCATCCGCGCGCTTCGCGCTCTACCGCATCGAGAGGCGCCGGCCGGGCGAGTGACCATCGCGCGTGCTTGACATCGCGATGGCGCGGGCTTCCTTCCCGCTCCCATGTCCGACCCCGACCGCACCACCAGCCTCGAAGCGTTCGCCCGCGACCATCTCGCCCGCCTCGACGAGACCTCCCTGCGCCGGCACCTCGTTCCCACCATGCGCGGCCCGCAGGCGGCGGCGACGCGACAGGGGCGCAGCCTCGTCTCGTTCTCCTGCAACGATTATCTCGGCCTGTCGCAGGATCCGCGCGTCATCGCGGCGGCTCAGGCCGCGACCGCCCTTTACGGGACGGGGGCCGGTGCCTCCCGTCTCGTCACCGGCAGCCACCCGCCCCTCGCCGCCCTGGAAGAGCGCCTCGCCACCCATAAGGGGACGGAAGCGGCCCTGGTCTTCGGCAGCGGCTATCTCGCCAATCTCGGCATCGTCTCCGGGCTCGCCGGCCCGCGCGACCTGATCCTCGTGGACGCGCTCGGCCATTCCTGCCTCTGGGCCGGGGCGCGGCTCTCCGGCGCGAAGGTGCTGCGGTTCGCCCATAACGACCTCGGTGATCTCGAAGCGCTCCTGACCAAGCACCGCTCCCGCCACCAGCATGCGCTGATCCTCACGGAACGCGTCTACAGCATGGACGGCGACCGGGGGCCGATCGCCGACATCCTGCATCTCGCCGACGCGCACGATGCCTGGACCCTGGTGGACGACGCCCACGGCCTCGGCGTCATCGGGAAGGACGCGCGGGCGCCCCTCGAAATGGGCACTCTGTCGAAAACGCTCGGCTCCTATGGCGGCTATCTCTGCGCCTCTCGCGCCGTGGTCGATCTGATGACGAGCCGCGCCCGCAGCTTCGTCTACACCACCGGGCTTCCCCCGGCCTCGGCGGCGGCCGCCCTGGCCGCCCTCGACATCGTCGAGGCCGAGCCGGATTTCGCAGCGCGTCCGCTCGCCCTCGCCCGCCGCTTCACCGCGCAACTCGGCCTCCCCGAGGCACAGAGCCCCATCGTCCCCATCCTCGTGGGCGAAGCGGACGCCGCGCTCGGCCTTTCGGCCGCTCTGGAGGAGCAGGGCTATCTCGTGGTCGCCATCCGCCCGCCCACGGTCCCGGCCGGGACGGCGCGGCTGCGTGTGGCGTTCTCCGCCGCGCATACGGAGGCGCAGGTGGAGGGGTTGGCCGAGGCGGTGATGGGACAATGGCCACGAACCCTCCCCCCTTTGCGGGAGAGGGTTCGCGAGACCTACGCCGCCGCGGTCGACTCGCCGCCGGCCCGCTCGTGCGCCAGCTTGACCACGCCGACCTGATCCACCTTGCCTGTGCCCAGCATCGGCAGCTTGTCCAAGACCACCACTTCGGCCGGGATGGCGATCTCGGTGGCGCCCTTGGCCTTGGCGAAGGCCTGATAGGCGGGGCGGGTGGCGTCCTTGCGCTCCGTGAACAGGATCAGCCGCTCGCCCTTGCGCGCATCCGGCACCGCCGCCACCGCACTCGGCGTATCCGGCCAGAGTTCGCCCGCGATGGCCTCGATGCCGGCCAGCGACACCATCTCGCCGGCGATCTTGGCGAAGCGCTTGGCGCGGCCCTTGATCGTGACGAACCCTTCCGCGTCGATGGCGACGATGTCGCCGGTATCGTGCCAGCCGTCGGGCGGTGCCTCGAGCACGCCGGGCTTCTCCGCCCTGAGATAGCCGAGCATCACGTTCGGACCCTTCACCGAGAGACGGCCGCCCTCCTCGATGCCGGGTACCGGTTCGAGCCGGGACTCGATCCCCGGCAGGAGCCGGCCGACCGTGCCGAAGCGGTTGAACATCGGCGTGTTGAGGGCGACCACCGGCCCGCATTCGGTGACGCCGTAGCCTTCGAGGATGCGCAGGCCGAATTTCTCGCTCCAGGTCTTGCGGGTCGCCTGCTTCACCGCCTCGGCGCCGGCCACCACGTAGCGGAGCGAGCGCAGGTCGTAGGAATGGGCCGTCTTGGCGTAGCCGGAGAGGAACGTGTCGGTGCCGAACAGGACGGTGGCGTTCGAGCCGTAGATGAGTTCCGGCACGATCCGGTAATGCAGCGGCGACGGGTAGAGGTAGACCGGCACGCCGGAGACCAGGGGCAGGATCAGGCCCGCCGTCAGTCCGAAGGCGTGGAACACCGGCAGGACGTTGAACACCTTGTCGCTCGGCCCGAAATCGATGCGGGCCGCGACCTGGGCGGTGTTGGCGAGCATGCAGCGATGGGCGAGCACCACGCCCTTGGGCGTGCCCTCCGAGCCCGAGGTGAACAGGATCGCCGCCGGATCGTCGCCTCGTCGCGCCACGAGGGGTTTGCGGGGGCTGAGGAAGCCCCGGATCTTGTCGCCGGTGGTGACGCTGGCGCGCACGTCCTCCAGATAGACGAGCTTCACTTTGCCCTGGATGGCCTCGATCAGGCCGCCGAGGCGGCCCTTCTCGATGAAGGCGCGGGAGGTGAGGATGGTGTCCACCTCTGCCGCGGTGCAGGCCGAGAGGACATTGGCGGGGCCGGCCGAGAAGTTGATCATCGCCGGCACGCGCCCGGCGCTGGCCAGGGCGAAGAACGTCACCGCCGCGCCGTTGGCATTGGGCAGCATCAGCCCGATGGCCTTGCCCTCGGCGGCGAGCGGCATCAGCTTCCGGCCCAGGATGTTGGCGCCCATGACGAGGCGCGAATAGCTGAGCGTGCCCGTGACCGGATCCTCCAGCGCGGTGCGGCGCCAGCCATGGTCGGTGCCCGCCTGGATCAGGGCACTCATCACGCTGCGGTCGATGAAGGCGGTGTCGAAGACGAGATCGGACATGATGTCGTACAGCGCCGCTCCTGCCGCGCGCCGCCGGTTCTTGCCCTTCAGCGCGGGGTCGACGGTAAGCGCCACCGGCGACATCACCGTGACGATGACCTTCGGCCACCAGCGGCGGCGGACCTGATTGCGGGAGAGGCGCGAGAAGGCGGTCTTCTCCAGCCCCTCGATCTTCACCGGAACCACCTTGGCCCCGGATTTCTCGGCGATGAGGCCGGCGCCGTCATAGACCTTCATCAGGCTTCCCGTGACGGTGAGGCGGCCTTCGGGGAAGATGATCAGCGTTTCGCCGTTCTTGACGGCATTGATGAGCGTGCGGGTGGCCAGCGGCCGGGTCGGGTCCAGCGGCATCGCCTTGGTCACCCGCAGGAAGGGCTTCACCCACCAGCGCTGCGCGATGCCGTGGTCGACGGCGAAGACCGGCTCCTTGTCGAGGAGCGAGAGGGCCAGCGGTGCATCCAGAAACGAGACGTGGTTGAGGGCGATGATGGCGTTGGGGCCGGCCTTCTCGACATTCTCGAGACCCCGCACTTCGAGCCGGTAGAAGGCGCGGAACAAGATCGAGAGGAAGTCGCGGAAGGCGCTCGTGGGCATCACCTTCAGCACGATCACGCCGGCGGCGAGGTTGGCGACGCCGATGAGGGTGAGGAGCGAGGCCATCGACCAGCCCGCGCCCTGCAGAGCGGCTAGCCCCAGCGCCCCGGTGACCATGAAGGCGGCGGTGAGGACATTCACCGCGCCGATGACGCGGGCGCGCTTGTCCTTGTCGGTCCAGGCCTGCACGGCTGCGAAGGACGGCACGATGTAGAGGCCGCCCGCGATGGCGAGGCCGGCGAAGGACGCCGCCACGCGAAGGCCCGTCCCGGTGGAGAGGAAGGCGCCGGCCCCCATCACCTCGCCGGAGACCGGCGGCAGGTGCGAGACGGTCCAGGCGAGGTCGAGGGCGAACAAACCCATGAACAGCGCGCCGATCGGCGTCGGCAGCAGGACGATGCGTCCGCTGGCGAGCCAGGAGGCCAGGGCCGAACCGACGGCGATGCCCACCGAGAAGATCGCGAGCAGCAGGGTGACCACCGTCTCCGAGCCGTTCAGGCTCTCGCGCACCAGCACCGGCAGTAGGGCGAGCACCACGGCACCCACCAGCCAGAACCAGCTGACGATGAGCGAGCCGCGCCACAGCCGGGTATCGGCATAGAGGTCACGCAGCAGGGCCACGGTGGAGCGGGCGACGTTGGGATCGATTCTGAGCGTCGGCGCTGCCTCGCCGGTGGAGGGGATCTGTCGGGCCGAAAGCCAGCACAGGATCGCGAACACCATGATCAGGGCGCTGAAGGCCAGGGCATCGCCGCCGAGCGCGCTGGCGAAGCCGGCCACGATGGTCCCGAGCAGGATGGCGAGGAAGGTCGCCGCCTCGACCAGCGCGTTGCCCGCCGTCAGCTCGTTGCGCTTCAGGTGGTCGGGCAGGATGCCGTACTTGATCGGGCCGAACAGGGCCGCCACCGTGCCGAACAGGCCGAGCGCCACGAACAGGATCGGCACCGAGTGGAGGAAGAAGCCGATCGCGGCGGCGGCGGCGGCGAAGATCTCCGCGAATTTGAGGCGTTTTGCGATGAGTGCCTTGTCGTAGCGGTCGGCGAGTTCGCCCCCGAGACCCGACAGGATAAAGAACGGGCCGATGAAGACGGCGCCGGCCAGGGTCACCAGGATGCCCGGATGGGCGGCCTCTCCCCCGGCGCCCGCGACCTTGAACAGGATCAGGAAGACCAGAGCGTTCTTCAGGAAATTGTCGTTGAATGCCGAGAAGAATTGGCACCAGAACAGGGGCGCGAACCGGCGGGTCGTCATCAAGGTACGAAACATCAGGGTCTCCTCGGGGCGGACCATGACTGCCCACCCTGTAACGAACCGTCAAATCCGGCACGGCCGCGATTTTTGAACGTTGTGCAAAATAACTGCCGTTCGCGAAGGCGGCAACGTTGATTTTGTACGGCGTGCAATCTATGCGTCGGCGAGGTGCCGGGCGGCACGCGATGGCGGGGATGGCGTGGCGAAGGCAACGAAACCGGCACGGCGGGGCACCGGCCCACGAGGCGAGCATAACCGCGAGGAATTCGAAGCCCTGGTGACCAAGGCGGCAGAGGGGTTGGTCCGCAGGGAGGGCCTGCGCGGCCTCGGCATGCGCCGGCTCGCCTCGGTGATCGGCTACGCCCCGAACTCGATCTACAACGGTGTCGGCGATCTCGACGCCGTGGTGATGCGGGTCAACGCCCGGACCCTGGAGCGCCTGCACGCGGCCCTCACCGGCGCGATCCGTCCCGACGCCGGTCCGCGCGACAACGCCCTTGCCCTCGCCGATGCCTATCTCGCCTTCGTGGCCTCGGACCCTCAGGTCTGGAGCCTCGTCTTCGAACATTCCCTGGCACCGGACTCGACCTTTCCCGACTGGTACGCCGCCGCCCTCGCCCAGGCGACCGACCTCGTCGACGGGGTGCTCGAACCTCTGATCCCGGATGCGAGCGAGAGACGACAGGCCGTGGCGACCCTCTGGGCCGGCCTTCACGGGCTCGCCTCCCTGTCCACCTCCAACAAGCTCGCCGTCCTCACCCCCGAGCCGCCGCGCGACCTGGCGCGACTTCTGGTCGGGCGGTTCCTGCGCTGATCCGCCATTCCTTCTCGGAAGCGTTCGTCAGCATCGCCGTGGATGCGAGATCCGGCACGATGCTGTAGGTTTCAAAGCCCGCCCCTGTCGTCCGAAAGCCCCATGGCCAAGCAGTTTCCGGCCCTCGACGAGCGCCACCTCGATTTCATCGCCCGGCAGCATATCGTCTTCACCGCATCGGCGGCGGAGGGCACGCGGATCAACCTGTCACCGCGCGGCACCGATACGTTCCGGGTCATCGACCCGAACACCGTGATCTATCTCGACCGCACCGGAAGCGGCAACGAGACCGCCGCTCATCTGCGTGCGGACGGACGGCTGACGGTGATGTTCTGCGCCTTCGAGGGCGCCCCGACGATCCTGCGGCTCTACGGGCGCGGGGAGGTGCTGGCGCGGGGCGGCGAGGCCTATGCCGGCCTGCTGGCGGAAGTGTACGACGGGCAGGAGCCGCTCGGAGCGCGCCAGATGGTGCGCCTCACGATCGATCTCGTGCAGACCTCCTGCGGCTACGGCGTGCCCGTGTTCGATTACCGTGAGGAGCGTCCCACCCTCGACCGCTGGGCCCAGGCCAAGACGGAGGCCGAACTCGACGCCTATCGCCGCCAGAAGAACGCGCGCAGTATGGACGGGCTGCCCACGGGATTGTTCGCGGAGGAATAGGGCGGACGCCCTACCGTGCGTTGGGCAGGTGGACCTTCACCGCGCCGCGTCCGCCGGCCTTGAGCGGCGCACCCCATTGCGTCGCCTCGATCCCCGCCTGCCCCCAGCCGGTGGCCAGGGAGATCGTGAGCGGCAACAGCATCGCGCCGCCCGGAACGGGGGCGAGCCGTACGCGGATGTCGTCGTTCTCGGCCATGCGGCGCACGCTGCTGCCATTGGGGCGGTGGCCCGAAATCGGCACCCAGCGCGCCCGGCAATCGAGTGCCGGTCCGCGATAGGGGCCTTCCTGGACCGTCACCAGCACCCCGCGCGAGAGGACGATATCCGCCCGGGCCACCCCGTTGAAGACCGGGATGCGGCGCTCGCAGAGGGCGACGTCGAGGGGCGCCGCGCCGAGGGGGATCGCCAGCATGGTCAGGGGATCGACGACACCCACCTTGTCCTGCGGCGCCACCGGGATCCGGTCGGGCGTCGGAGTCGGAGGCGGCTCCACGCTCTCGTCATGCGCGCGTCCGCCCGACAGAACCATGGAGACCCGGACCGGCTTTCGTCCATAGAGACTCTCGGATCGGAACGTGCCGGTGAGCGCTCCGCTCCGCGACCGCTCCCCCGATGCGGACGCGGTCCCCGATCCCTCGAAGAAGACACCGACAAGGCCGCGCAGGCCCGCCTTCAGATCGTAGGCATAGCGCCCACCCGCCTGATCGACGGCGAGGGTGGCCTCGCCGACGGGAAGGTCGAGGAACGACAGGCGATAGGTGATGGAGAAGCGTTGAGGCTCGGGGGCGGCCGAAGCGGGGGCCGGCACGGCGAGGGCCAGAAGCGCTGCGCCGATCACCGCAATGGAGCGTGTCTCCCAAGCATCATTGGACGAGGCGACCATGCGCTGCCCTCCTGCATGCCGTCATCCCTTAAGAGATGCCGCCACGTGTGCTGGTGCGGACCGGCACCTGCCGGGTGATCGTCGCATTCGAGAACCGGACGGCAGGCGCGCTTTGCGCTTCCCTTCAGTTCTCACCTGTCTCCATCTGCCGATACACCCGCCCATGCTCGCAATAGCCGGCGACGATGCGGGTCATCATCGCGCGCTTGTCCGCGTCGAGGGGGCCGAGGATGCGGGCGGGGCGGCCGCCCCAGAGATGGCCGCTCTCGAGGAGCTGGCCCGGATCGGTGGTGGAGCCGCCGGCGAGCAGCACGTCGTCGGCCACCACGGTGCCGGGGGCGAGCACGCAGCCGATGCCGATGAGGCTGCGCGCGCCGATCCGGCAATCGGCCATCCGCACGTTGTGCGCGATCGTGGTGTCGCGACCGATGACGACGCCCTCGGCCCGCGCGCGGATGACGGTGTTGTCCTGGATGTTGGTGTCGGCGCCGACGAGGATGGGGCCGACCTCCGCATGCAGGTCGCAGGAGAACAATACGCTCGACCCAGCGCCGAGGGCGATGCGGCCGCGCAGGCGCGCGGTGCTGGCGACGTAGACACTCGGATCGACGTCGATCTCGTCGCCGGCGACGGGCGACGGGGTATCCCCCGTGGCCTCGCGCACGCGCTCGGCCCGCTCGGCGATCTCGGCCGCGGTGATGGGACGCTGGGGTTTCGCCGGGCTGCCGGCATAGGCGAAGCCCGCGGCGAGGTGCGAGCGCGGGAAGACGGTGGCCCCGGCCTCGATGAGCACTCCGTCCTCCACGGTGGCGCCGTCGAGGACGATGACGTCGTCCTCTATCACTACGTCGGACCCCACCGTGCAGGCATGGACCACGGCGTTGCGGCCCACCGTCACCCGGTCACCGACGAGGGTGGGGTGCGAATCGGTGGCGATGTGGAGCGTCGAGCGATGGCCGAGCCAGAAGCGCTCACCGACGGTCACCGCCTCGCCGTCGGCACGGATCACGCTGTCGTCGCCGAGCCAGGCCTGGGCACCGATCGTCGCGGCGCCGATGACCGTGCTTCCGCGCCCGCACCAGACCGGACGGGCCGAGAAGACCGGCAGGACGCCGTCATGGGGCAGGATCAACTCAGGCGTCACGCGAGGGGGTTCCTTCGAAGACGATGGCGTGGACCGGCCATGGGACCGGCGGGGCATGGAACCCATGCCGGTCGAGTGATAAGGCCGGACGCCGGAATGTTGTTGCCTGAACGACGCGCAACAGCGTGAAACCACCGCGCGGACTTTGCAATGTCGCGCATCCCTTAAGGGGGATCAAACCCGGTCGCGAGGGCTTTCGCGCCGATGCGTCAAGGAATCGACGGATGTCAGCAGGCGAGACGACGGCGAACGATCGGGGCGCAGCCGCGATCAGCATCCAGAGCGCGCCCTTCGACGTGGCTGCGGAGATGGCCGCGCTGAGCGGTACGCTTCAAGGCAGGACCGGGGCGATCGTCACCTTCACCGGCCTGTGCCGCGACGAGGGCGGGCGCCTGACCGGACTCGAACTCGAACACTATCCCGGCATGGCCGAGGCGGAGATCGGCCGGGTGGTGGAGGCGGCGCAGGACCGCTGGCCGCTCCAGGCGGTGCGGGTGATCCACCGGCACGGCCTCGTCGCGCCGGGCGACGGCATCGTCCTCGTGGTGACGGCGGCAAGCCACCGCGTGGCCGCTTTCGAGGCGGCGAGCTTCCTCATGGACTACCTCAAGACGAAGGCTCCGTTCTGGAAGCGCGAGCATCTGGCCGACGGCACCATGGGGGGCTGGGTCGAAGCCACGGGCGCCGACGACGAGGCCGCGTCACGCTGGGCGTGAGGGCGGACCGGCGGCGATTCGCCTCCGGTCCGTCCACAGAGGAGGGCGCGCCCCAGCCCGTGCGCCCCTTGCCTGTGACGGGTTTCGCGCGCCCGTTCGCACCGCGCTTCGGTAGACCGCGCGAGGGGACGGGCAGATGCAGCAGGGTACGCCGATCAAGGACGAGCCGGGTCCGCACCCCGCCAACTGGTCGCCGGCGGCCTCGGGAATCGCGGTGGTGGCGTTCATCGCCCTGCTGATCGTCGCCTGGACCGCCGCCTCGACCCTGCTCCTGATCTTCGGGGGAATCCTGCTCGGGGTCTTCCTCGATGGGCTGACGCGCCTGCTCGGCCAGGTGATCGGGCTCGGTCGCGGGCTCCGGCTCACCATCGTCAGCCTCGTCCTCGGCGGGCTCACCCTCGGCTTTCTCGCCTTCGGTGGCGCGACGGTGGTGCAGCAGGGCAGGGAGCTCGGCCAGACCGTCACGAAACAGGCGGGGTCTGTCCGTGACCGCCTGAAGGAATACGGGATCGATCTGCCGGCCTTCTCGGCACCGGAGCCGACGTCGAGCGACCAGGGCCCCGACAAAGCCAATGACAACGAGACCGACAAGGACAAGAAGGCCGGGGGCCTCGGCGGCCTCGCCTCGGGGGCGATCAAAAGCCCCGGTTCCCTCCTCTCGGATGCCGGCAGCATGCTGGGACCGGCGGCCGCCGTCGTCACCGGGCTGTTCAGCGCGCTGGGCAACGTCCTGGTGATCGTGTTCCTCGGCCTCGCCTGCGCGGCCGATCCCGCCAGCTACCGCGACGGTGCCGTCCGGTTCGTGCCGCCTCGCTACCGCCCGCGCGCCACCGCTCTCCTCGACGGCATGGGCGAGACCCTGCGGCATTGGCTGTTCGGCCAGCTCATCACCATGGCGGTGATCTTCGTCTGCATCTGGGCGGGCTTGAGCTTCCTCGGTATCGGCGGCGCCCTCATCCTCGGCCTGCAGGCGGGGCTCCTCGCCTTCATCCCCACCATCGGCCCGCTGATCGCCGGTGTCATCATCGTGCTGGCGGGCCTCGCCTCCGGCACCAATGCGGCGCTCGGCGCCTTCGGTGTCTACCTCGTGGTGCAATGCCTGGAGAGCTACGGGCTGACGCCCTTCATCCAGAAGCGGGCTCTGGACATCCCGCCGGCCACCATCTTCGCCGGCCAGCTCGTGCTCGGTGTGCTGTTCGGCCTTTGGGGCATCGCCCTCGCGCTGCCGCTGATGGCGGTGATCAAGGTCTTGCTGGAACAGGTCTATATCGAGGACACGCTCGACGAGGAGGCGGATGTGTAAGCGCGACGCTGTCGGAACGGCCTGACGACAACAGCCGAGACGTCGACGCGGGGCGGATGGAACAACGGTCCGCCATGGCATTCGCATTGCTGCCTTAAATGGCCATCGTCATTCAAAAGATCGCCCTCGTTCAATAATCGTAAAGCAGCGCCGGAGATCCGTGATCGAGATCGAGGCGTCTCCACCGGGAGGCTTGGAAACACCGATCAATAACACCGACGATCATCCTACAATCTCACGTTGCGGTGAGGATGGTTCTTCGAGAAATATTGCGATCATATCAAAAGTTAGATATCTGTTGTTTCAGGTCGTCGTTCCCCTCGGCTGGGCCGTAGCTCCGACGATTGTCGTGAGCTCGCGGTTTAACAATGAATGGTGGGATACCGAGAAACCTTTGGTATGACGTTCCAAGCCAGATCAAACATTTTGGCAACGTCGGTCATTGGCACTGGGATTTCGTCGACAACACTCATTTCTGGTCGCCCGGACTCTATCCGATCCTAGGGCTTCCCAATGGCCTCATCAGGCCCGATTACACGCTTCTGTTCCGGCTCATTCATCCGGACGATTGCCCTCCGACCATGGAACCCGACCTGGTCAGGCAATCGGAAACGGTACCGCCCTCGATCTTCCGCATCGTCCGGCCGGATTCCGGAATCTGTACTGTCATGAGCCGCGTGGAGGTAACGACCACGCCCAATGGCCGGCCCTTGAGCGCGCATGGCATCCTCGCCGACATCAGCGATCCTGCCATGCTGGCCCGCGCCGAGGCAGCACAGCGGCAGCGAGACCAGGCGATCTTCGATTCCGTCCGGGCCTTCACGTCGACCGCGTACACATTTCCATTCATAAAATTCTCGCAGAAATGGCTCGACCTCGTCGGCCTTCCCGAGAGCGAGCTCCTGCAGGACCCCACACGACCGTTCGTAAAGGCCGAGGGCGTGCCATGGTCGGCGCGTATCGGGGGGATGTACGCGTCCAATCACGCCTCATACCTCCTGCCGGACCTCAGGTTGGCGAACGGCGACACCGTGAGATACCGCCTTCTCTTGGTTCCCGTGCTGAACGATGCGGGGCATATCGAAAGCTGGACTCAACTGATCGGTCCGATCCAGCTGCGGATCAGACCCTCCGGACGCCTTCGGCTCGGCCTCGAACAGCACCTCGAATCCGGTCATGTCCGTGCGGCGCGCGCATTGCTCGACTGGTCGATGGCGGATCTGAGCGGAGCTTCGGGAGTGTCGCTTTCGACGATCCGGCGGCTCGAAGGCTCCATTGCCTCCGTCTCGGTCGCCAACCGCAATCAGGTGATCGGCGCCCTGCGCAGCGCAGGTATCGTGTTCTCGCTCATGGATGGGGCGACGATCGCGGTCAGCAAGGGGAGGCAGATCGCCGGATGAAACATGGCCGGAACGGCGCGGTGGCCCGTTCAGGCGGGCGCTGTACCGGATTCGGCCGGGTCGTCCATGAGGGGGTGGAGATCGCGGACCATGCTCTTCAGGCGCTCGTCGAGGACATGCGTGTAGATCTGGGTCGTCGAGATGTCGGCATGGCCCAGGAGTTCCTGCACGATCCTGAGATCGGCCCCGTTCTGCAGGAGATGGCTGGCGAAAGCGTGGCGCAACACGTGCGGACTCACGCGGTCCTCGCGGATCCCGGCCGCCGCCGCCGCAATCTTGAGGTCGCGGGCGAAAGCCTGCCGGGTCAGGTGACCGCTCTCGCTGTCGGAGGGGAACAGGAAGGGACCGTCGCCGGTGAGATGAGTGAGGTGCTCGCGCATGGCGGCGCGCGCCAGATCGGTGAGCGGCACCAGCCGTTCGCGCCCGCCCTTGCCCTTCACCACGAGGTAGCGCTGCTTCGTGGTGGCGGCCGCGCGCGGCAGGGCGACGAGTTCCGAGACGCGCAGGCCGGTGGCGTAGAGGGTTTCCAGCAGGCACAGCATCCGGACCGCGCGTCGCCGCTCGCCCGGCGTCTCCTCGGCCGGCGTCGCCACGGCCCGCTCGCGGGCGGTGCGCAAAAGGTCGTCGACCTCGGTCACCGACAGCACCTTGGGCAGGGTGCGCCCCCTGCGCGGGCCGCCCACCGGCGCGCTCGGATCGGTCTCGGCGAGGCCTTCGGCGTACAGGAACTTGTGGAAGCCGCGAATGCAGGACAGCCGGCGCGCGGCGGACGAGGCCTTCAGTCCCTGGGTCTCGAGATCCGCCAGATAGGCGCGGACCTCGCCCGCATCGGTATCGAGCGGATCACGTCCCGAGGCGGACAGGGCCGCGAGGTAATGGTCGAGGTCGCGGCGATAGGCGGCGAGCGTGTTGGCGGCAGCGCCACGCTCGGCTGACAGCATTTCGAGATAGGCAACGATGAGGTCCGGACCTTCGGCGCCCGCCACGTCACCAGTCACCTCGTCAGCCTTCTCCGACCCCGTCACCGGCCGGGCGGCTGCAGCTTCGCAGAGGGAATGCTGACGCTCATTTCCCGGGGCGTGGGCTGAACGAAGGTGGCGAGCGAGAACATGCCCGCGAAGACCAGTCCACCGAGGATGGCGAGCGTGGCGAGAAAACGAAACAGGGTCGGCACTCGGACGAACCTCGGTCGGAGGGAACTCTGCGAAAATGAACGGCGTCGGTCGGCCAGCAGATCATTGAGCAGCCAAGCCAAGGGTTTGCACCATGCCGGGCGCGCGATGGCAAGGACTTCGGAGCCACACGGAGCGCCGCAAGGGATTGATGGCCGCCGAGCGGCGATCGGCCTCACCGGTCCGGGAGGCTTCGCGGGAGGAGGAAACCTGCCCGAAAGAAACCCGACCCGGGAAGAATCGCGTCGCGCCTTACGGCCTCGCTTCGCCCGGCGGATGAAACGCGCTAGGATCGCGTGAAGACGTGTATCAAGATTTTAACAATGACCGAGACCGAGACCGAGCCATCGGGAGGCGACATCGCCGCCGATCCCATCGAAGTCAGGCTCCGCCGTGCCCTCGGCGCGCGCTCGATCGTGCTCGTCGGTCTCATGGGCGCCGGCAAGAGCACGGTGGGGCGGCGCTTGGCGACGCGCCTCGGGCTGATGTTCAAGGATGCCGACAACGAGATCGAAGCGGCGGCCCATCTTACGATCCCGGACATCTTCGCCATCTACGGCGAGCCGAGCTTTCGTGAGGGAGAGGAGCGCGTCATCGCCCGGCTCATCCGCGAAGGGCCGCTGGTGCTGGCCACCGGCGGAGGCGCCTTCATGCGCGAGGCGACCCGGGCGCGGATCGCGCAAGGCGGCGTCTCGGTCTGGCTGAAGGCGGAGCTCGACGTGCTGATGCGCCGCGTCCGCAAGCGCGGCAATCGCCCCCTGCTCCAGACCGACGACCCGGAGGAGACGATGCGGCAATTGATGGAGATCCGGCATCCCGTCTATGGCAGTGCCGACGTGATGATCCCCTCGCGCGACGTCTCGCACGACCGCGTGGTGGAGGACGTGATGGAAGCTCTCGATGCCTATCTCAACGGCCCCTCGAACCAAGGCGTCGCCGCGCAGTGAGTGACGGACAGACGGTCCACGTCCCCCTCGACCAGGGCCGGGACTACGACATCCATATCGGCCGCGGCCTCCTCGCCGAGGCAGGCGTCCGCGTGGCCGCCCTCGGCGCCAAAGCCGCCGCCATCGTCACCGACGATACGGTGTCGGCGCTCTATGGCGAACGCCTGCGCGAGAGCCTGGAGGCGGCGGGCCTGCGCTCCGGCCTCGTCACCGTCGCGCCGGGCGAGGCCTCGAAGAGCTATGCGGTCTACGCCCAGGTCTGCGACGGGCTCCTCGCCCACCGGATCGAGCGCAACGACCTCGTGGTGGCCCTCGGCGGCGGCGTGGTCGGCGATCTCGCGGGCTTCGCGGCGGCGACGCTCCGGCGTGGTGTCCGCTTCGTCCAGGCGCCCACGACCCTGCTCTCCCAAGTCGATTCGTCGGTGGGCGGCAAGACCGGCATCAACTCAGCCCTCGGCAAGAACCTGATCGGCGCCTTCCATCAGCCGCGCCTGGTCCTGGCCGACACCGCCACCCTCGACACCCTGTCCGAGCGCGAGATGCGCGCCGGCTACGCCGAGGTGGCGAAATACGGCCTCATCGCCGATTCCGGCTTCTTCGACTGGTGCGAGGCCAACTGGGCCGGCATCTTCTCCGGTGGTCCGGAGCGTGACGAGGCGGTGGCGATCTGCTGCCGGGCCAAGGCCGGCGTCGTGGTGCGCGACGAGCGCGAGGATGGCGAGCGCGCCCTGCTCAACCTAGGCCACACCTTCGGCCATGCCCTGGAACGGCTCACCGGCTACGAATCCGCCCGCCTCGTCCATGGCGAGGGCGTCGCCATCGGCCTGGCGCTGGCCTTCCGCTTCTCGGCCCGCCTCGGCCTCTGCCCCGGTCAGGATGCCGGCCGCGTGGCCAACCATCTGGCGCTCGCCGGCCTGCCCACCCGGCTCCAGGCCGTCCCCGGCGGATGCGGGGGCGCCGACGCCATCCTCGACGCCATGGCCCAGGACAAGAAGGTCCGCGACGGCGCGCTGACCTTCATCCTCGCCCGCGGGATCGGCCAGAGCTTCATCGCACCGGGCATCGACCGCGCCGAGGTGAAGGCTTTTCTCCAAGACGAGTTACGCGGGGCGTGACTGGATCGCCTCCCTTGCCCTGACCTCGCTTCGGGGACACCACCTGTCTCCGGGCGGCTGGGATCGGGAGCGGCCATGCCGACCTCTCGGCTCAGATCCGGTGCCACGGCATCGCTTCGGTCGCGGGTTGGTATATGAGAGGGGCTCGCCAAGACCGGCACCGTGCCGGTGTGGCACGGCTTGATGCGACGACGGCCTGATGGACACGCATACCGACCTCTGGCTCGCCGCGAGCATCGTGGTGATGTCGCTGCTGCTCTCGGCCTTCTTCGCAGGCGCCGAGACCGCCTTCACCGCGGCGTCGCGGGCGCGGATGCTCTCCCTGGAAGATAGCGGCGACCTGCGGGCACGCGTCGTCAACCGCATCCTCGCCTCGCGCGAGCGGTTCATCGGCGCCATGCTGATCGGCTACAACATCGTCGCCATCGGCGCCTCCGCCTTCACCACCAGCGTGCTGACCACGATCTTCGGCAAGAGCGGGGTGCTCTACGCCACCGGCGTGATGTCGGTCCTCGTCATCGTCTTCGCCGAGGTGCTGCCCAAAACCCTCGCCATCAACAAGCCGGACCAGGCCGCCCTGGTGATGGCGCGGCCCGTCGCCTTCGCGGTGGCGCTCCTCGGCCCGGCGGCCATCGCCATCGAGAAGGTGGTGCGACTGATGCTGCGCCCCTTCGGCATCAGCATCGGGCAGCACCAGTCGATCCTCTCGCCCACCGAGGAAATTCGCGGACAGGTCGCCCTGCTCCACCGCGAGGGCGGCGTCGCCAAGGCCGAGCGCGACATGCTCGGCGGCCTGCTCGACCTTCACGAGTTGTCCGTCTCCGAGGTCATGGTGCACCGCACAAAGATGCGCACCATCAATGCCGATCTCCCCTCGGAGGAGATCGTGCGGGAGGTGCTGTCCTCGCCCTACACCCGCATGCCGCTCTGGCGCGGCACCTCCGAGAACATCATCGGCGTGCTCCACGCCAAGGACCTGTTGCGCGCGCTCGACGCCGCCGGAGGCGACGCCTCCGGTCTCAAGGTCGAGGCCCTGGCCCTCGAGACCTGGTTCGTGCCCGACACGACCAGCCTGCGCGACCAGCTCAAGGCCTTCCTCACCAAGAAGACCCATTTCGCCCTCGTCGTCGACGAGTACGGCGAGGTCATGGGGCTCGTGACCCTGGAGGACATCCTGGAGGAGATCGTCGGCGACATCGCCGACGAGCACGACGTCGCGGTCTCCGGGGTGCGTCCCCAGGGGGACGGCTCGGTGAATGCCGACGGCTCCGTCGCCATCCGCGATCTCAACCGCGCCATGGACTGGAACCTGCCCGACGAAGAGGCGACGACCATCGCCGGCCTCGTCATCCACGAGGCGCGCGCGATCCCCGATACCGGCACCGCCTTCAACTTCCACGGCTTCCGGTTTCAGGTCCTGCGCAAGGCGAAGAACCGCATCACCGCCCTGCGGATCACCCCGCTCGTGCCGATGATCGCGAAGAAGGACGAGATCGAGGGCTAGAGCGCTCTCCGCCGAAGTGGATGCCGGTTCGGCGAAAAAGAGCGCGGCACAACAAAGGCCTGGAGATGTGCCCCGACCCAACGTGGTCGGGCGCAGCTCTAGGCCCCCGGCAAGGCGAACGGAGAAACACGCCTCTCTCAGCCGCGCGGCACCGGCCGCCAGCCCGGAGGCGCCATCTCGAACCCTTCGAACCGGAAGGCCGGGGAGACGGTGCAACTCACCAATGTCCACGATCCGAGGCTCGTGGCGGTCTGCCAATGCCCCGCCGGCACCACGATCTGCGGCTGCTGGCCATGGGCTAGGTCGGGACCGAGATAGGTGGCGGTCGCATCGTGACCGTTCGGACTCGTGGTGATCACCATCGGTGCGCCGGCATGCCAGAACCAGATCTCGGAGGCATCGACCCGATGCCATTCCGAGGTCTCGCCGAGATCGAGCAGGTAGTAGATCGCGCTGCCCACCGAACGGCCATCGACCTCCGTCGGATCGCGAAACGTTTCGCGATAATGGCCGCCCTCCGGGTGGGGTTGAAGCCCCAGCTTGGCGATCACCTCGGCGGCCTTCATGTCGTCCTCCCTCGTCTCGCGATCGTTATTGGCCGGCCGGAATGGCGCCTTGAGGCAATTGAAGGCCGCGAGGAGCCGCGCCCTCCCCTCGCCCAGCTCCCTCGGCGGCGGAGGCCTTGGGCGGGCGCGGTGATTTGGCGACGGGCTTGGGCTTCGCCTTGGCGACGGGCGCCGCCTTCACCTCCGGGGCATCGCCGCAGCGGCGGTAATCGAGGCGTGCCAGAGCCTCGCCGGCCTCCGAGACGATGTTGAGGAAATCCGGCAGCACCGTCAGCTGCTCGTCCCAGCGGACCGGGCCGCCTATCGTCGCCTCCAGGGCTGCGGGGCTGCCGCCCCGGCGCAGGGCCAGGAGATCGGGGCCGAAGGCGGTGGCGGCCTTGTTGCCGAGGACGACCTGCAGCACGCGGGTAGCCTCCGGCGTCAGGGGGCGAAGCGGGTTGTCGACGGTGATCGTGCCGCTCCGCGTCACCCAGAGCGAGACGGCGCCTTGGCCCTCGTAGAACGCACCCTGGCCGTTGTCGCAGACCACGATGAGCTCGGGCAGTTTCACGGGAGCGAGATTGGCCGCCGGCGTCGGCAGGGGCGCGGCCTGAGGAGCATCGGACGCCTCGGCTGGCTTGGCGACGGGTTTCGGTTTGGGCTTGGGCTTTGGTTTCGGCTTAGGCTTGGGGGCCGGAGCCTCGGCCTCGCCCAATGGCGCGGCGTCCTCTTGTGTGAAACCGGGGGAGACTCCCAGCATCACGCATAAAAGAGCAACGCAGGAGACCAGCGCCAGGCGACTCCCAGTCCGCATCCTCCAAGGCCGAAACGCGGAGTTCGGGTTGCCGGAAGGACAGGACGGGATCGAAGAGATCTGCATGGCTGAGAGGGTTACCCCAGCGAGGGCCGGCTTGCATCCACTTGTGGCGCGCCACAGGAGTGCTTTCGCACAGAGGCAGGCATTGCCGCCCGGGTCGCCCTGGCCGGAACGGTCCTTGCGTCTCGTTTCGGCCCCTTGCGCCGAGGGAACGCGGAGCCGAAACCATGCGGACGGATTGGCCTTGCACGGTGGTGGCGCCGGTTCGCAAAGCGATCCATCGGTGGATGACGGGTCGTCATGCACGCATTGTCGCCGGCGCGACGCCCAACCTGTTCTAAGGCGACTCGGCTTCGGGGCCGTCCTCTTTCTTCTGTCCAGACAAGGTCGATCGATGCGCATGCTTGACCGCAGCCCAGCCAATACGGTGCCCGATCCCGGCAAGCTGGAACAGGATCTCATCGCCCTCATCGAGGATTCTCGCGAACGGTCGAGCGAGGATCCGTTCCGTAATCCCGTCCTGGCGGTGACGCTCGCGATCACCCGCCGCTTAGACCGCGACGAGATCGACGAGGACGACCTCGACGGCCTGTTCACCCGGTTACGCACACAATCCCTGGTAGCCCGGGCCGAGCGCCTGCGCGGCTATGTCGGGCTGGACCGGGACGCGCAGGCATCGGCAGACAGCACGATGCCGGCGCGCCTCTTGGCGGCGATCCCGAAAGGCACAGGGGATTTCGAGACCTTCCGCGATCTCGTGGGCCGTACCGGATTCGCCGTGGTGTTCACCGCCCACCCGACCTTCGGCATGCCGAAGGCCGTGGCGGCCCTCATCGCCGAGGCCGCGTCCCAGGACAGCGAGGCGGCGCGCCGGCCCCTGATGGAGAAGGCCGCCGCCCTCTCGACCCGGCCGGATGCGAAGATCAGCCTGGACGACGAGTTCGAACAGGCCTGCCTCGCGGCCAATCACGGCCGCGCGGCCCTGGACAGCTTCAACGCAGCCCTGCTCGATGCGGCCCGCTCGCGCTGGCCCGACCGCTGGACGGAACTGGTGCTCAAGCCCTTCGCCCTCGCCTCCTGGGTTGGCTGCGACACGGACGGGCGCACCGATATCGGCTGGTGGGACACCCTGCGCTACCGCCTGGAATCGAAGCGCATGCAGCTCGACCGGGTGATGCGCCACCTGCCGAACGTGCCGGCCACCAACGTGGTGCGGGACCTGACGCAGGGCGCGCTGGCGGCCGTCAACCGGCAACTCGCCGTCGCCCCGCGCCTCGGGACCAAGCCTACCCTGGAGGCGGTGCACCGCTTCGCTCTGGCGCTCATCATCGAGCGGGAGCGCGCCCAGACCGATTCCGGGCCGCTCCTGGCGGGCCTCGCCGGAGCCCTGGGCGGCGTCGAGAGCGACGAGGACAAGCGCGCCATCGCTCTCCTGCGCTCCGGCATCGCGACACACGGCCTGTCGAACGCCCTGCCGCATTTCCGGCTCAACGCCAGCCAGATCCACAACGCCGTGCGCCGGGTCATCGACCTCGAAGGGGAGCCGACGGACGCGGCGCAGCGGCGCTCGCACCTCTCGACCATCCACGCCCTCCTCAACGACGTGCATCCGGTGGCCGTGGATTTCGGCGCGCTCGCCGCCGAGCGTGCCTCGGCCGCGCGCCTGATGATGACCATCGCGCAGATCCTGAAGCACGTGGACGGCACCCATCCGGTGCGCTTCCTCATCGCCGAGACGGAGACCGGCTACACCCTTCTCGCCGCCCTCTGGCTCGCCCGGCATTACGGGATCAGCGACAAGGTCGAGATCACGCCGCTGTTCGAGACGGCGAGTGCCCTGGAACAGGGCATCCGCGTCCTCGACGATGCCCTGCGCAACCCGCATTGGCGCGCCTATCTCAAGCGCATCGGCCGGCTGACGGTGCAGTTCGGCTACTCGGATTCGGGCCGCTATGTCGGCCAGCTCGCCGCGAGTTTCTGGATCGAGCGCCTGCGCCTGCGCATCACCGACCTGATGACGCAGAACGGCCTGTCCGGCATCGAACTCGCGATCTTCGATACCCATGGCGAATCGATCGGCCGCGGCGCCCATCCGACCTCCCTGCGGGACCGCCTCGCCTATCTCGCGCCGGAGGATTCACGGCACCGGAACCGCAAGGCCGGCATCAAGGTGCGGCTGGAATCCAGCTTCCAGGGCTCGGACGGTTACCTGATGTTCGGCACGCAAGCGCTCGCCCGCGCCACGGTGGAGCGGATCGCCGAGCACCTCTTCGCCTTCGACATCGCCGACGACGATTCCTTCGCCGACTATGTCCTTTCCGACGCGCCGGGCGCCGACGAGACCGACGACCCGATCTATGGCGAGGCGGATTTCGCCGCCGAGTTCTTCACCGTCGCCCGCCAGGACATGGAAGCCCTGGTGGACGACCCTGGCTACGCCGCATTGCTGGGCACGTTCGGCCCTAGCCTCCTCGACCGCACCGGCTCGCGTCCGGTGGCCCGCCAGACCGATAGCGGCGGCCCCAGCATGATCACCCATCCCCGCCAGATGCGGGCGATTCCCAACAACGCGATCCTGCACCAACTGGGGTACCTCGCGAATTCGCTCCACGGCCTCGGCCGGGCGGCGAGCCGCGCACCGGATCTGTTCCGCGACATGCGCCGCGATTCGGTCCGGTTCTCCCGCGCGTTCCGCCTCGCCCAGCATGCCTCGGCGGTGGGCGACCTCGATGTGCTGCGCGCCTATATCGATACGCTCGACCCGGCCATGTGGCTGGAACGGGCACGGCGCACGCAGCGCGACGACCGGCGCGACGAACTTCTCGTCATCGCCACCGCCCTCGACCGTCTGCGCCTCGCCCCCGACCTGCGCCGCCTGTTCGGTCGCCTCACCAGCGACTGGCTGAGTTTGCAATCCGCCGCCCCGGACCTCGGCAAGATGTCGGTGAGGCTGACGATGCTCCACGCCCTGCGCCTCGCCCTGATCCACCGGATCTGGTTCCTGGCCGTGCACATTCCCGGCTTCCGCCCGCAATCGGGCATCACCCGCGAGCAGCTGATCGAGCGCTTCCTCCGCCTCGACATCGACGGCTGCCTCGCCATGCTCGACGAGATCTTCCCGATCACGCCGGACCCGACCCTCGGCCTCAATTTCGGCGAGCCCGCCGGACCGCGCGATGTCGGCACCTACGAATCGGAGCACAAGACGATCTTCGGCCCGATCCGCCAGTCCTTCGCCCGCGTCCGCGAGCTGTCGGGCATGATCCAGCACGAGGTGGGAGCGTTCGGGTAGGGCACCGTGGATCCCGGGTTCCGCTGCGCGGCCCCGGGACGAGCGGTGCCGCTCAGGCCCCTGCGGCGCGGGGGCGCTCCCCGAAGATCGCTGTGCCGACGCGGATATGGGTGGCGCCCATCTGGATCGCCGCCGGGTAATCCGCGCTCATGCCCATGGAAAGGATGGGCAGGTTGTGGCGCTCGGCGATGCGGGCCAGGAGGGCGAAATGCGCCGATGGCGGGGCTTCGGCCGGCGGGATGCACATGAGCCCGTTGATCGCCAGACCATGGGTCTCACGACACTCGCTGAGGAGGACGTCCACCTGCGAGGGCGAGACCCCGGCCTTCTGCGGCTCGTCACCGGTATTGACCTGGACGAGCAGCTTCGGCGTGCGCCCCGTGCGCTCGATCTCCTTGGCCAGGGCCGCCGCCAGTGACAGCCGGTCGAGGGCATGGATCACATCGAACAATTCCACCGCCTCGCGGGCCTTGTTCGATTGGAGCGGCCCGACGAGATGAAGCTCGACATCGGGAAAGCGCTCGCGCAAAGCCGGCCACTTCGCCTTCGATTCCTGAACGTAGTTCTCGCCGAAAACCCTATGCCCTGCCTCAAGAGCCGGGACGATGCCGTCCGCATCGATGAGCTTCGAGACCGCCACCAGCGAGATCGTGGCCGGGTCCCGCTCGGAATCCTGAGCCGCCTGGACGATCTTATCGCGCACGGCTTCAAGCCCGGCGACGACGGCGGCGGCGTCAGGATGGGCGTATCTCGGCGTGGTGGAGTCGGGCATGATGTCTCGCGGGCGAAGGAGGGGGCGGGTTACGCCTGACCTATCATCCGCAACGCCGGCCGCAAGCGCCGGGCTCCACCGGTGACGGCTCTGTTGACCGGCAAACAAGCCGTGTTAGTCCGGCATCCAACCGTTCCGGCGCCGCGTGAGGCGCCTCGCCAGGCCGTCCTGGCCGTAGTCAGAGCCCGCACCATGACTTCCTCCCCCATGCCCGTTCCAGAGCGCTACAACGCCAAGGATGCCGAGCCGCGCTGGCAGGAGGCCTGGGCCGCCCAGGGTATCTACGCCACGAAGAACGACGACCCGCGCCCGAAATACTACGTGCTCGAGATGTTCCCCTACCCGTCGGGGCGCATTCATATGGGCCACGTCCGCAACTACGCCATGGGCGACGTGGTGGCCCGCTACAAGCGCGCCAAGGGCTTCGCGGTGCTGCACCCTATGGGCTGGGACGCCTTCGGCCTGCCGGCCGAGAACGCGGCGATGGAGCGCAAGGTCAACCCGCGCGACTGGACCTACGCCAACATCGCCACCATGCGCGGCCAGTTGCAGAGCATGGGCCTGTCACTGGACTGGAGCCGGGAGATCGCAACCTGCGATCCCGACTACTACAAGCACCAGCAGCGTATGTTCCTCGACTTCCTCGACAAGGGACTCGTCACCCGCCGCACGGCCAAGGTGAACTGGGACCCGGTGGACCATACCGTGCTGGCCAACGAGCAGGTCATCGACGGGCGCGGCTGGCGCTCGGGCGCGCTGGTGGAGCAGCGCGAGCTGACCCAGTGGTTCTTCAAGATCACCGATTTCGCGCAGGATCTCTACGACGCACTCGACGGCCTGGAGCGTTGGCCGGAGAAGGTCAGGGTCATGCAGAAGAACTGGATCGGCCGCTCGGAAGGGCTTGAGGTCCGCTTCGCCTTCGATTCGCGTGACGGCGAGATCAAGGTCTACACGACCCGTCCCGACACCCTGTTCGGCGCGAAGTTCCTGGCCATTGCGGCCGACCACCCGGTCGCGGCGTCCGTGGCCGTCACGCGTCCCGAACTCCAGACCTTCATCGAGGAATGCCGTCGCACCGGCACGGCGCAGGCCGCGATCGACACGGCGGAGAAGCTCGGCTTCGACACGGGGTTGCGGGTGCGCCACCCCCTCGACCCGTCCTGGCTGCTGCCCGTCTACGTGGCGAATTTCGTCCTGATGGATTACGGCACGGGCGCCGTGTTCGGCTGCCCCGCCCACGACCAGCGCGACCTCGACTTCTCCAACAAGTACGGCCTCGGCAATACGCCCGTCGTCTGTCCGGAAGGGCAGGACGCGGCGAGCTTCGTCGTCACCGACACCGCCTATGACGGCGATGGCCGCATGATCAATTCGCGCTTCCTCGACGACATGACGACGGACGAGGCCTTCCACGCCGTGGCGAACCGGCTCGAGGCCGAGATCCTGGACGGGGAGGCGGTGGCGGCGCGCAAGGTCCAGTTCCGCCTGCGAGACTGGGGCGTCTCGCGCCAGCGCTACTGGGGTTGTCCGATCCCGATCATCCATTGCGATGCCTGCGGGCCGGTCTCCGTCCCGGTCGCCGACCTTCCGGTGAAGCTGCCCGACGAGGTCTCCTTCGATACCCCCGGCAATCCGCTGGAGCGTGATCATGCCTGGCGCAACGTGCCCTGCCCGCGTTGCGGCGCTGCGGCCCGGCGTGAGACCGACACGATGGACACCTTCGTGGATTCGTCCTGGTACTACGCCCGCTTCACCGCTCCCTGGCTGCAGGACGCGCCGACCGACCGTTCGGCGGTGGATCACTGGCTGGCCGTGGACCAGTATATCGGCGGTATCGAACACGCGATCCTGCACCTGCTCTATGCCCGCTTCTTCACGCGAGCGATGCAGGCGACGGGCTGGTCCGGGGTTTCCGAGCCTTTTGCCGGGCTCTTCACGCAGGGGATGGTGGTCCACGAGACCTACAAGGACGCAGCGGGTGCATGGGTTCAGCCCGCCGATATCCGCATCGCCGCCGAGGGCGGCGGGCGTCAGGCGTTTCACGTGAAAACAGATGCACCGATCTCGATCGGCTCCATCGAAAAGATGTCGAAGTCCAAGAAGAACGTGGTGGACCCGGACGACATCATCGCGAGCTACGGCGCCGATACGGCTCGCTGGTTCATGCTGTCCGATTCGCCGCCCGAGCGTGACGTGATCTGGACGGAGGATGGCGTCCAGGGCGCGGCCCGCTTCGTTCAGCGGGTCTGGCGCCTGGTCTCTCTCGCTGTGGGCGTGCCGGCAGCGAGCGGAGCGTCGGACGCTGCGCTTCGCAAGGCCGCCCACAAGGCTCTCGCCGCGGTGGAAGAGGATGTGGAGCGCCTCCGCTTCAACCGTTGCGTCGCCCATATCTACACGCTGTCGAACGCTCTCGATGAGGCGATCCGCACGGCCACCGTATCGCGCGACGCGGCGACGGAAGCGGCGGGCATCCTCACGCAGCTCGTTGCGCCGATGATGCCGCATCTGGCCGAAGAATGCTGGTCGGCCCTCGGACGGCAGGGATTGGTCGCTCAGGCCGCGTGGCCGGTGGTCGATCGTGCGCTACTGGTGGAGGACGAGATCACCCTCCCCGTTCAGCTCAACGGCAAGAAGCGTGCGGATGTCACGGTGCCGCGCACGGCCGATACCGCGACAGTGGAAGCTCTCGTCCTCGCCGATGAGGCGGTGCAGAAGGCACTCGAAGGCCGTCTCCCCCGCAAGGTCATCGTGGTGCCCGGGCGAATCGTGAATCTCGTGGTGTGAGAGCATCGAGCCTCTCTTGCCGGCCCCGCGTTCCATCGTCAGGAGGCCCATCGGCCCCCGCATTTCAGGATGCGGGGGAATGGTAGGAGGAGGAGCGACGACCATCGTCCCGCCGCAGAGGAATCGTAAAGCTTGCTGCTTATACAGGTGACGCAAGGGGCGGGATCGCCGTAAAGAGCGAGACCGGACGGAGAGCATTGCTGCGATGATGATGCATGGGCTGAGACAGGCGGTACGGTCCCGCGCGGTGAAGGTCGCGTTGGTCTCCCTCATGGCCGTCAACCTGTCGGCCTGCTTTCGTCCGCTCTACGGACCGACCGCGTCCGGCGAGCCCATGGCCGCCCTCCTTGCCTCGGTACAGGTGGACGACGTCTCCACGGCCGCGGGCCAGGAGCGGCTCGGCCATTACCTGCGCAGTGAACTCATCTTCGATCTCGACGGTTCGGGCCAGCCGTCTCCGAAACGCTACCGCCTGAAGATGCAGGGCAGCGAGTCGGTGAAGACCCCCATCGTGTCATCTCAGACCGGACGTGCCGAAGCAGGCACCCTGGTGGGGACCATCCGCTTCTCCCTCGAATCCCTGGACGGAGCGAAGATCATCACCGAGGGTGTGGCGGTGGCCACGACCACCTACGATCGCTCGATCCAGCGCTTCGCCTCCCTGCGTGCGGCCCGCGATGCGGAGATCCGTCTGGCCAAGACCCTGGCCGATCAGATCAAGACGCGGATCGCTTCCGTTCTGGTGACCAAGCCCTGACCGCCGTCAAGGCTGGCGATATCGAGGCGCTGCTGCGGCGCGGACCGGCGTCGCAGATCGCGGTCATCCTCGTCTACGGGCCGGATACCGGCCTCGTTTTCGAACGAGCCAAGCGTCTGGCCGAGAGTTTCGTCACTGACCCGTCCGACCCCTTCGCCCTGGTCAAGATCGACGGCGATGTCCTCGCGTCCGATGCGGGACGCCTCGTGGACGAAGCCGGCACGGTTGGCCTGTTCGGCGGCCAGCGCAGCATTTGGGTAAGGCCAGGAAGCCGCAACTACGCTCCGGCCGTGGACGCGGCGCTTAAGGCCGAGATCGCCGGTGCACGCATCGTGGTGGAGGCGGGAGACCTCGCCAAGAGCGCGCCCCTACGGACGCTCTGCGAAAAGTCGACTCGGGCGCTTGCCCTGCCCTGCTACGCCGATGACGAACGGGCCTTGGCCGAGCTCATCGACCGCACCCTCCAGGAGAATGGCCAGCGCATCGCCCGTGAGGCGCGCGATATCCTGGCGATGAGTCTGGGCGGCGACCGGCGAGCGAGCCTGTCCGAGATCGAGAAACTGGCGCTCTATGCCAGGGGCCAGACCGAAATCACCCTGGACGATGTGGAGGCCGTGATCAGCGACGTCGCTGGCAGCGTCCTCAATACGCTGATCGATGCCGCCTTCGTCGGCCGCGGTGAAGAGGTCGAGCGGGATTATCGCCGCTTCCGCCACGAGGGTATGGACCCGTCGATGATGCTCGGCTCGGCCCTGCGCCACGCCCTGACACTCCTCTCCACGCGGATCACGGGGGAGGGGCAAAGTCCGAGCATGATGGTGGGCAATTGGCGCGGCCTGCACTTCCGCCGCAAGGCCATCGTCGAGGCCCAGCTAGGGCGCTGGTCTCCCGTCGCCCTCCGCCATGCGGTTCAGCTGCTCCAGGAGGCCGTGCTCGCCTGCCGCCGCGCCCAGCCCGACCTCGCCCATGCTCATGCTTCGGCGACGCTTCTGCGCATCGCCACGGAGGCCGCCCGTCGGCGCGGCTGATAATCTGCCATCCTGCGCGCGCTTGCCCGCCCATGTCCCATCGCTCGTCAGAGGCGGATCCGAGTTTCGGGAGGTCCATCGCGAAAATCGGATGCGATGGAACGTCGATGGTCGTCGCTCTCCTCGTTGACGACTCGCTCCGGTCGCGCCTAATCACCCTATGTCCCAGACGAGCTCTTCTTTCGACGTGGTCGTGGTCGGCGGCGGCCATGCCGGCGTGGAAGCGGCCGCCGCCGCCGCCCGCACCGGAGCCCGCACCGCCCTGGTCACTCACTCGGCCTCCACGATCGGCGCGATGTCGTGCAATCCGGCCATCGGCGGTCTTGGTAAGGGACATCTCGTCCGTGAGGTCGACGCCCTCGACGGATTGATGGGCCGGGTCGCCGATGCGGCCGGTATCCAGTTTCGTCTGCTCAACCGGCGCAAGGGTCCCGCCGTGCGAGGCCCCCGCACACAGGCCGACCGTAAGCTCTACGCTCGGGCGATGCAGGAGGCGGTGGCCGAGACCGCCAATCTCGTGGTGGTGGAGGGGGAGGTCGCGGATATCCTCGTCGACGCCACACGAGTGGCAGGCGTGATCCTGGCAGACGGCGGAATCCTGGCCTGCCCGGCGGTCGTATTGACCACCGGCACGTTCTTGCGCGGACTGATCCATATGGGCGAGGTGCAGATCCCCGCCGGGCGTGTAGGGGAGGGGCCGTCCGTCGGGCTTGCTCAGACCCTGGACCGCCTGGGTTTTGCCCTCGGGCGGCTCAAGACCGGTACACCTGCCCGCCTCGATGGCCGCACCATCGACTGGTCCGGGCTCGAGATGCAGTCGGCGGATGATGATCCTGTGCCGTTCTCGACACTTACGGACCGGATCACCACGCCCCAGATCCAATGCGGAATCACCCGCACCACCCGTGCCGTGCACGATCTCATCCGCGCCAATCTCCACCGCTCCCCGATGTATTCCGGTGGGATCAGCAGCCGTGGCCCGCGCTATTGTCCCTCCATCGAGGACAAGGTGGTGCGTTTCGGAGATCGTGAGGGGCACCAGATCTTCCTGGAGCCGGAGGGGCTCGACGACCCGACGGTGTATCCCAACGGGATTTCGACCGCCTTGCCGGAGAGCGTGCAGCGCGATTTGATCGCCCTGATTCCCGGCCTCGAACATGCAACGATCGTGCGTCCGGGCTACGCCATCGAATACGATTACGTCGACCCGCGCGAACTCGACACCGGCCTTCAAGCCAAGCGCCTGCCCGGCCTTTTTCTCGCGGGGCAGATCAACGGCACCACCGGTTACGAAGAAGCGGCAGGGCAGGGGCTGGTGGCCGGGATCAATGCGGCCCGTCTGGCGGGTGGATCGCCTCTCGCCAGTTTCGACCGGGCGGAATCGTATCTCGGCGTGATGATCGACGATCTCGTGACCCATGGGGTCAGTGAGCCCTACCGCATGTTCACGTCGCGCTCGGAATATCGGTTGTCTCTCCGCGTGGACAATGCCGACGAGCGCCTGACCCCACGCGGCGCTGCCCTCGGCTGTGTCGGCTCGGTGAGGGCCGAGCATTTTGCCCGCTCCCAGGGCGAACTCGAAGCGGCGAGAGCACGGCTCGACGGCCTCAGTCTGACACCGGCGGCAGCGGCTCGGCACGGCATCGCCCTCAATCAGGACGGCATCCGCCGCAGTGCCTACCAATTGCTGTCCTATCCCGAGATCGGTTGGGACCGTCTCACCGAGGTCTGGCCCGAACTTCTGAGCGTGTCCCCCCGAGTGGCGGACCGCCTGCGAACGGACGCGACCTATGCCGTCTATCTCGACCGGCAGAGTGCCGATATCGCTGCCTTTCGACGGGACGAGGCCGTGGCCTTGCCGATCAAGCTCGACTATGGGGCGATTCCCGGTCTGTCCAATGAGATGCAGGCCAAGCTCGAAGCGGTCCGTCCCGGCACGCTCGGTCAGGCGGCGCGGATCGAGGGCGTGACCCCCGCTGCCCTCACTCTCCTCGCGGCGCATGCTCGCCGTGCCGACCGCTCCGGCCTGGCCGTCGTCCATGGCCGTTAAGCAGGACGACCGGGCTCGGGTGCTCGCCCAGGCAAATGTTTCACGTGAAACAGCCGCGGCGTTGGACATCTATGTCGAGCAATTGCGCCGGTGGCAGAACGTCAAGAATCTCGTCGGACCGGCTACTCTCGCGGAGGTCTGGACACGACATATCGCCGATGCACTACAACTCCTCGATCTGGCTCCGACCGCCACCACATGGCTCGATCTCGGTTCGGGGGCGGGCATTCCCGGCCTCATCCTCGCCATCGCGGGGCGCGAACGGCCTGGCTTTCAGGTGGATCTGATCGAGAGCAATGCGCGCAAATGTGCCTTCCTCACTGAGGCTGCGCGCCTCACGAAAGCCCCGGCGCGGGTACGCAACCTTCGCATCGAAGACGCGGTTGCCGACCACGTCGGAATCGATGTCGTCTGCGCCCGCGCCCTGGCCCCGCTTCACCAGCTGCTCGACTGGACCGAACCGCTGTTGACAACCGGCACCACCGCCCTGTTTCCGAAGGGCCGTGATGCACAAGCGGAATTGACCGCTGCAGCGCAACGGTGGAGATTCGTTTACGATCTGGTGACGAGCCGTACTGAGTCGGAAGCGCGGATCGTCCGCGTCACCGCCCTCTCCCGCGTGGATTCATGACCATCGAACCCTCTTCCGCCTCCAGGGCAGTGCCCGAGCGGCCGCTACGCATCCTCGCCTTGGCCAACCAGAAGGGCGGCGTCGGCAAGACGACGACGGCCATCAACCTTGGTACCGCCCTCGCTGCCATTGGCGAACGCGTGCTGGTGATCGACCTCGATCCGCAGGGCAACGCCTCCACAGGACTCGGCATCGATCGTCGCTCGCGCAAGGTTTCGACCTATCATGTGCTCGCAGGGGACTCGTCCCTGGCTCAGGCCGTGGTGCCCACCGCCGTGCCTCGCCTGCTGCTCGCCCCCTCCACGATGGATCTGCTAGGCCTCGAACTCGAGATGGCGAGCTCATCGGACCGCGCCCATCGCCTCCGCAACGCCATGAGCGATATCGGCAAGGCCGGTGCGACGGAGGGCGTCACCTATGTCCTGATCGATTGCCCGCCGTCGCTGAACTTGCTGACGATCAATGCCCTCGCGGCCGCCGATGCGGTGCTCGTGCCGATGCAATGCGAGTTCTTCGCCCTCGAAGGGTTGAGCCAGCTTCTGCGTACCGTGGAGCAGGTACGTACGGCGTTGAACCCCCGGCTGACGATCCAGGGTGTGGTGCTGACCATGGTGGATCCGCGCAACAACCTTTCGAACCAGGTCGCCGCCGACGTGCGGAGCTTTCTTGGCGATAAGGTCTACGAGACCACGATTCCCCGGAACGTGCGTGTGTCGGAGGCCCCGTCGCATGGCAAGCCGGTATTGCTCTACGACCTGAAATGCGCCGGCTCGCAGGCCTATCTGCGCCTGGCTTCGGAGGTGATCCAGCGCGAAGGCCGGCTGCCGGTCGCGGCCTAGGTCTCTCGTTCTTTCCTGTAAATGCGTAGCGTGTCGGAGTTGGAAGCAGGTGGCGATGGCGGATGATGTGGCGCGGCCCCGGCTCGGGCGTGGGCTGGCGGCCCTGATCGGTGACTTCGGCGACGACAACGGCGATGCGGGTAAGCCGCAGGCACAGCGTAAGGTCGCCGTCGAGTTTCTCCGTCCCAACCCACGCAACCCGCGCCGACGCTTCCATGACGCCGAACTGGACGAACTCGCCGCGTCCATCAAGCTGCGCGGCATCATCCAACCCATCGTCGTGCGGGCGCTTGCGGGCGTTCCGGATACTTTCGAGATCGTCGCTGGTGAGCGCCGCTGGCGCGCGGCGCAGCGCGCCGGTTTGCACGAAGCCCCCATCGTCGTCGTCGAAATCGACGACCGGACGTCCCTCGAATACGCCATTCTCGAGAACGTCCAGCGCAGCGACCTCAACGCCATCGAAGAGGCGGCCGGTTACGAGCGGCTGATGAGCGAATTCCGCTATAGCCAGACGGAGCTCGCCGAGATCATCGGCAAGAGCCGCAGCCATCTCGCCAACACCCTGCGGCTATTGCAATTATCCAGCGCGATCCAGGACCGGGTCGTCGCGGGCGAGATCACGGCCGGTCATGCCCGCGCCTTGCTCGCGGTGAGGGACCCGGAAGGGGTCGCCCGGCGCATCGTCACAGAGGGCCTGTCCGTGCGTGAGGTCGAGGCCCTCGCCTCGGCGGAAGTGCCGGAGGGCGACGCACCCCGCCCAGGACGCCCTCGCAAGCCCGAGCGCGATATTCAGGTGCGCAGCCTCGAACAGGCCATGGCTCGCGCGCTCGGCGTCTCGGTCTCCCTGAAGGCCAAGGGTCAGGCCAGTGGCGAGATCCGAATCCGCTATGAGACGGCGGAGGAACTCGATGCTCTATGCAAGCGGTTCGAGGTATCCGATGGAGCGTGAAGCTCGTTCGGCACCGTCATCCACACCTTCGCGGAACGCTTGACGCATCGGCGCAAGGCGATTTCGGACGGGAAAGGAATCCCGGCTCGGTCTGTCTGCATCCTTATTTGCCGATACAGAATCCTGAGAACAGACGGTCGAGCATGTCCTCGACGCCAACCCGGCCGGTAACCTCGCCCAGGGCGCGAACGGCGAGGCGTAGATCCTCGGCCAGAAGTTCCGGAAGGGCAGGGCCCGACAATACCCTGTCTAGGTGATCGCGGCAGCGGGTCAGCCCGTCGCGGTGGCGTTCGCGGGTGACGAGGGCATCGCCACCGCCGAGGGCAGCCTCCGCCCGTGCCTCGATGAAGTCGAGCAGGCGCTCGATACCCTGGCCGGTCAGCGCCGAGACTGCTATGTCGCCGCCCCCATCGCTTCCGAGATCCGCTTTCGTGCTCACGAGAATGCAGCGATCGGGTAGGGGGAGCGCTTCATCGGTCGAATAGTCGCCGGCGCGGAGAGCGAGGACGAGGTCGGCCTGCTCCATCCGCTTGCGGGTGCGGCGAATGCCTTCGGATTCCACGGGATCGGCGGTGTCACGCAGTCCCGCCGTATCGACGATGATGACCGGCAATCCGCCGAGATCGCAGCGGATTTCGATGAGATCGCGCGTCGTGCCGGGAATCGCCGAGACGATCGCGGCATCGCGTCGGCTCAGGGCGTTGAGCAGGGTCGATTTGCCGGCATTCGGCGGGCCGGACAGCACCACCACAAAACCTTCCCTCAGGCGCTCTCCCCGCCGGGCATCGGCAAGAGTCACGTCGATCTCGTCGCGGATCGCGCGGGCCTTCACATGCAGCGCAGCGTCGAGCGCCGCTTCATCGACATCGCCTTCATCGGAGAAATCGAGAGCGGCCTCGGCTCCGGCCAGGAGATCGATCAGTCGGTCCCGCCAATCGGCGACCTTGCGACCAAGGACGCCGTCGAGTTGGCGCAGGGCCTGGCGCCGTTGGGAATCGGTTTCCGCGTCGATCAGGTCTGCTGCGCCCTCGGCGGCGGTGAGATCCATCCGCCCGTTCTCCACTGCACGGCGGCTGAAGGCCCCCGGTTCGGCGAGACGGCATCCGGCCTGTGCGGCGAGGACGGCCATGACGGCGGACCGAACGGCGAGTCCGCCATGGAGGTGGAGTTCGGCCATGTCCTCGCCGGTGAACGTGGCGGGTCCTGGCATCCAAACGATGAGGGCGGAGTCGAGTACGTCACCGCTTGCAGGGTCGCGCAGCGTGCGGAGCGACAACCGTCGGGGCGGCGGCAGGCGCCCGGCCATCGCCCCAAGGAGAAACGGGGAAGCCGGACCACTGATGCGGATCACGGCAACAGCAGCCCTGCCGAAGCCGCTTGCCGGCGCGAAGATAGTGGTGCCGTCGCTCATGGCCGACATGCTGCCAAGTCTCGATGAAGCGGGGCGAATGTCCCCACTCGACGACTACATTAGCCGGCAAATCGAGTGCTTTCCGGCGGAAAGCATCATTCGCCGCCCGTGATGTTGTATTTTCCGCGATGGACCTCTCTCCACGCTCCCGGCAGGAGATGACACGAGGTCTAGAACAAGCATCCTCCCTCGCCAGGAAACACCCGTCGTCTATCGACGGGCGTTCGAGCTGGAGGGAAGACCGTTCTCAGGTGTTCATGGAATCGAAGAAGTCGTTGTTGCTCTTGGTCTGGCGCAGCTTGTCCATGAGGAACTCGATGGCGTCGGTGACGCCCATCGGGTTGAGGATGCGGCGCAGCACGTAGGTCTTCTTGAGCGAATCCGGCGGGACCAGAAGCTCTTCCTTGCGGGTGCCCGAGCGGGTGATGTCGATGGCCGGGAAGATCCGCTTGTCCGAGACCTTGCGGTCGAGAATGATCTCGGAGTTGCCGGTGCCCTTGAACTCCTCGAAGATCACCTCGTCCATGCGCGAGCCGGTGTCGATGAGGGCGGTGGCGATGATCGAGAGCGAACCGCCTTCCTCGATGTTGCGCGCCGCGCCGAAGAAGCGCTTGGGGCGCTGGAGCGCGTTGGCGTCGACACCGCCGGTGAGCACCTTGCCGGAAGACGGCACCACGGTGTTGTAGGCGCGGCCGAGGCGGGTGATCGAATCGAGCAGGATGACCACGTCGCGGCCATGCTCCACGAGGCGCTTGGCCTTCTCGATCACCATTTCGGCGACCTGAACGTGGCGGGTGGCGGGCTCGTCGAAGGTAGAGGCGATGACCTCGCCCTTCACCGAGCGAATCATGTCGGTGACTTCCTCGGGGCGCTCGTCGATGAGCAGCACGATGAGGTAGCATTCCGGATGGTTGATGGTGATGGACTGCGCGATGTTCTGCATCAGCACGGTCTTGCCGGTGCGCGGCGGCGCCACGATCAGGGCGCGCTGGCCCTTACCGATGGGGGCCACGATGTCGATGATGCGCGGGCTGAAGTCCTTCTTCGGCGGCGCATCGAGTTCGAGCTTGAAGCGCTGGGTCGGAAACAGCGGCGTCAGATTGTCGAAATGGACCTTGTGCTTGATCTTCTCCGGGTTCTCGAAGTTGATCGTGTTCACCTTGAGCAGGGCGAAGTAGCGTTCACCGTCCTTGGGACCGCGGATCGGTCCCTCGACGGTATCGCCGGTCCGCAGGCCGAAACGGCGGATCTGAGTGGGTGAAATATAGATGTCGTCGGGGCCCGGCAGGTAGTTCGATTCCGAAGAGCGAAGGAAGCCGAACCCATCCTGCAGCACTTCCACCGTGCCGGCGCCGATGATCTCGACCTCCTTGGCAGCGAGCTGCTTCAGGATGGAGAACATCAACTCCTGCTTGCGCATGGTGGAGGCGTTCTCGACCTCGACCTCCTCCGCGAAGGCGATCAGGTCGGTGGGGGTCTTCGACTTCAGATCCTGAAGCTTGACCTCGCGATGCTGACTGAGATCGGCCGCGACCAACCCGACTTCGGCCGGCGGATCAACGGGAATGAGGGAGTCGTTCTGTGACGTCATGGGAGAATGAGAACCGACGATGGACGAGGGTTGATCGGGCGGGACAGTCGGAAAAGCGCCGGATGCCTTGTCGGCACCTATGTCGAAGCGTCGGTAAAGACCGGCTCCGCGCATCGTCTTGAGGGAGCCTGTAGCTCTCGGATGCAACACGGCGTAAAAGGAGGGACTTTCCGCATATCGCGTTTTCGCATCCGGCTCAAGTCCCACTCGCGCGAGCGCAGGGCGAGCCGGCCGTGGCCTTGGCGGGACGCGGTGGGGACAGACGCCTCAGCGACGCCTCAGACGCACATAGAGCGCGCCCGCGCCGCCGTGGTGGCGTGCCGCCTCCTCGAAGCCGATGACGATGCTGCGCAGTTCCGGCGAGCGCAGCCAGTGGGGAACCTGACGGCGCAGGACGCCGCGCTCCGAGAACGCCTCGTCAAAGCCCGATCCGCCCCCCTTGCCGGTGACGACGAGGACATGGGCGTGGCCCGCCGAGCGGCAGCGCATGAGGAAGCCGACCAGGGCGCCGTGAGCCTCGGCCTGATACATTCCGTGAAGGTCGATCCGCGCCTCGACCTTGAGCGATCCGCGCCGCAGGGCGAGGCGCGCCTTGCGTTCGAGACCGGGCAGAGGCGGCGCCGTGACGACGGTCGCCGGGGCCGCGACGGGGGAGGGCGCGGGGATCGGCTTCACGATGCGTTTCACCGGGGCCTTCACGCCGCCGGGCAAGGCTGGCCTCTCCGTGACCGGCTTCGTCACGGGTTTGGCGGCGAGCCCCGGCGGTTCCGGCTTTTTTCTCGGAGGAGGGGGATTCCCGGTGGCCGGAGCCTTGGCAATCGGCGTCTTGGCGATCGGCACGGCACGGCCGCGCAGCGGGGTGATCAGCCGCGCGATCTCGCCCCAGAGGAACGCATCCTCGCCCGACAGGCCACGGGGTCTGCGCGGCAACCTCATGGAACGGGCGCCATACGCGGCTTGGGCAGCAGGACCACGAAGCCGACCGCATCGCGCAGGTTGCCGGCGGCGCTCCCCGCCGCTTCGCCCGTGCCGAGATAGAGGTCGCCCCGCGCGGGACCGACGATGGCCGAGCCGGTATCGGCGGCGACCACGAGACGCCCCGGCGCATCCTCCCCCGCGATCCGTCCTTCGAGCCAGAACGGCGTTCCATAGCGCCACAGGGTGGAATCGACCGCGAGGCTGCGGCCCGGAGTCAACGGTACGCCGGCCGCTCCGGGAGGACCGAGGCCGGCATCCTCCACCTCGGCGAGGCGGAAGAAGATGTAGGAGGCATTGGCCTGCATCAACGGCTTGGCGAGGCCCGGATGGGCGCGGAGCCAGCCGGTCCAGCGGGCCAGCGTCAGGCCTTCGAGGGGCAGGTGTCCTGCCTGGACGATGAGCTTGGCCACCGAGGTGTAGGGACGGCCGTTGCGGCCGTCATAGAGCACGCGCACGGCCCGCCCATCGGGAAGACGCACGCGTCCCGAACCCTGGACCTGGAGCACGAAGAGGTCGACCGGATCGCGCAGGTAGAGGAGCGGTCGGGCCCGCTCCCCGATCCCGCCCGCCTCGATGGACGCCCGGTCGGGATAGGGCTCGAACCCGGTCCCCGTCGCCCGTGCCGCCCGCAAGGCCGGGTCGAGGCCGGGCTTCGTCTCGCCGGGGGCGAGGCTCACGAGATCGTCCGGCCGGGCGAGGGCAGGGGTGGTGAAGCCGGGACCGGCGACGAGGGCGCCGGTGAGTTCAGGCTCGAAATAGCCGGTGAGGAAGCCCGTCCGGCGCGGCGGACCACCCGCCTCGCCCGGCCTGACGATGCGATAGGCATCGAAATTCCGCGTGAAGAAGGCCCCGGCCTCCTGAGGCTCGACCAACGCGGCACGGCTGCAGGCGGCGGCGAGGTCTTCCGCCGAGCCGGCGACGGTCGAGGTGATTTCCACCGGGGGGGCGGCGCAGGTCCGGCGGAACGCGTCGAGGGAGGCGACCGGGTCGGGGCCGGGAAATCCCGGCAGCGTCGCGAGGTCCACCGGCTCCAGAATCGCCTCTCCCACGCGAAGCGGCCCGGCCGCGACAGCGACCGGGCCGGGGAGACAGCCAGCGACGAGAGCCAGGGCGACGGCGGACGCCCGATTGAAAAACCCACTCACGACAAACCCTGGATCCTCAGGCGCCGGCTTCCGTGGCCACCAGCTGCCAGTTCGGATCGCGGCTGCCCAGCGTACGGGCGAAGGTCCACACGTCCGGCACTTCGGCCACGGCCTCGGCGTTGCCGTCGATGACCTGGCCTTCGGCGTTGCGGGTGGCGGTGATGAGGTGTGACAGGAACCGCACCGTCACCTGCGCCACCTTGTTGCGGACGTCCACGGCGACGATCTCCGCCTTGTCGAGGGAGACGAAGGTGGTCTCGACCGTCTCGCGGCGCGATTCGCGAGCGGTGATCTCGCGCTCGAACCCTTCGCAGACCTCCCGCGAGAGCAGGCTACGGAGGGTCTTGCGGTCGCCCTTGGCGAAGGCGATCACGATGGCTTCATAGGCGCCCTTGGCGCCCTCCACGAAGGCACGGGGGTCGAAGCTCGGCTCCGCCTGGACGATGGCTTCGAGCCCATGGGCGACGGCCGAGCCGGGCTCGGCGATGCCACGCCAGTCACGGACCTCGGCGATTGCGGCGGGTGCCGAATCGCTCTGCGGCTGGCCGCGGTCCGCGCCCGGCAGGCGCACCACGTTGTCGCCGTCCGACCGCGCCGGCGGCGGATTGCGGCTCCGGTCCACCGGTTTGAACGGCGAGCGCTCGGTTCCGGTCTTCTGCCCGAGCACCGACCGGAGCCGCCAGATGACGAACACCGCGAGCGCCAAAAAGATCAGGGTCGTCAAATCGAAGGAATCCTGCATCACCGATCCGATCGTGGCCGTCGCACGATATGTGTGTTCGAGGGAGCTCCCGAAAATCCCACCGCTACGCCCTTTATCGGAGCGCCGCGGAAGGATCGAGCCGGAGAATCCAAGGATCCCGCCCTGGATGAGGAGGACGCGACCCACGATCTCAGCCCGCATATGGGACTCGCCGCGTGCCGTATCCAGCCAAGGAGTGGCCATGCCGGAGGGTTCAGGGTCAAGTGCGGATCGCCGAGTTCGGAGACGGCTTCGTTTCACGGGCCGAACTCCCGGCACTCGCGCCTCGCCTGCTCCTGCCGCTCGTCTTGTCCGAGGTGGCCCATCGTGTTAGCGCGCTGTCGCTCGGACCCGGCCCTGCGACGATCAGACGATACGCCGCGCAGCGGATCGCCGAGGTGCCCCGAAAGACCCCGCGAAAGAGGACGAGAACGCCATGGCCGACACCCCGGCACCGAACGGCAACGGCGCGGCTCCCGCCGAAGACCAGTCGCCCGCCATCAACGCCCTGGCGCAATACGCCAAGGATCTCTCCTTCGAGAACCCGAACGCGCCGCGCTCGCTCCAGCCGCAGGAAAGCGGCCCGCAGATCAACATTCAGGTCAACGTCAATGCCAAGCAGTTGGCCGAGGCCGATTTCGAGGTCGAGCTGACCCTGGAAGGCGATGCCAAGATCAACAACGAAGTGCTGTTCGCCTTCGAGTTGAACTATGCCGGCATCTTCCGCATGCGCAACATCCCGCAGGATCAGCTGCATCCGGCCGTGATGATCGAGTGCCCGCGCCTGCTCTTCCCCTTCGCGCGCCAGATCATCGCCGAGGCCGTGCGCAACGGTGGCTTCCCGCCCCTGTATATCGACCCGATCGATTTCGTCGGCCTCTACCGCCAGAAGGCCTTCGAGGCCCAGAACCAGCAGGCCGGGCAGACCGGACCGCTGGCTTCCTGATTCGGCGAGACATCGTCGATCCCGGAAACGCCTCGGCCGCTCTGCGCGCCGGGGCGTTTTCCGTTTCGGGATGCGAGCTGCGTGTTGCACGTGAAAACAGCCGCGCTTGGACTCCGACGCCGATCGATGCGCAGTGCATGCCGGAACCCCGCTCCGGTGGGAGGGTTGCCCGGCGAAGCACAGCGAGAAGCGGTGACGGAATGGGTCGGGACGACAAGCGTACGTTCACCGTGAGCGAACCCCGTGCCGTGCCCTGGCTCGGCATCGTCTTCGGTTACGGCCCGATGCTGCCCTTTACCATCGGCGCGGCACTGGCTTGGTGGCGGCGCGACGATCTCGGGGATGCGATCCTCTACCTCACCATCCTCTGGGGCTGCGCCATCCTGCTGTTCCTGTCGGGCGTGCGACGCGGCGTCAGCTTCCGCACCGAGGGCGGCCCCACCTTCATCCAGATCGCCACCATGCTCGGACTGTTCGGCCTCGGCTTCGTCGCCCTGGTCTCCGCTTCCCTCGGCCTGACGGTGGTGGCCATCGCCCTCCTGATTGCCGGCTTCACCACCGTGGCGATCCTCGATCCCATCGCCGCCCGCACCGGGGAGGCGCCGCTTTTCTTCGCACGCCTGCGCCCGACGCAGATCCCCGTCGCCATCCTCAGCCTGTGTGCGCTGCTGGCCCTGAAGCTCTGACGACGACATCCCTTGCCACGCCCGACGCGCTTGCCGCTCGGGAGCGCGCGGGATAGAGCCCGGCTGACACCGACAGACCGAACGCAAAGCGAAGACACCATGGCCAAGGCCGATCCCAAGAAGGCCGATTCCACGAAGGCCGACACGCTGAAGGCGCGCCTGCCGCGCGGCTTCGTGGACCGCCGCGCCGACGAGATCGCCGCGCAGCACCGGATGCTGGAGACGATCCGCCAGAGCTTCGAGCTCTACGGGTTCGAGGCGCTGGAGACCCCCTTCGTCGAATACACCGAGTCCCTCGGCAAGTTCCTGCCCGATCTCGACCGCCCCAACGAGGGCGTGTTCTCGTTCCAGGACGACGATGAATCCTGGCTGTCCCTTCGCTACGATCTCACCGCGCCGCTCGCCCGCCACGTGGCCGAGCATTTCGACGCGATCCCCAAACCCTATCGCAGCTTCCGCGCCGGCTACGTCTTCCGCAACGAGAAGCCGGGCCCGGGCCGCTTCCGCCAGTTCATGCAATGCGATGCCGACATCGTCGGCGCGGGCTCCGTCGCGGCGGATGCCGAGATCTGCATGCTGATGGCCGACACGCTCGAAAAACTCGGCCTGTCTGGCCGGTACGTCATCAAGGTCAACAACCGGAAGGTGCTCGACGGCGTCATGGAGGCGATCGGCCTCTCGGGCGAGGACAAGGCCGGGCAGCGCCTCACCGTATTGCGCGCCATCGACAAGCTCGACCGCCTGGGCGTCGAGGGCGTGCGCCAACTCCTCGGCGAGGGGCGCAAGGACGAGAGCGGTGATTTCGCGAAGGGGGCAGGGCTCGCGCCCGACGCCATCGAGCGAATCCTCGCCTACGTCTCGTTCCAGGCCGCTCCCGACGCAGAGGGCGACCGGATGGCGTTCTGGGAGCAGTTCTTCGGCTCCTGGAGCGATGTGGTCGGCTCGTCCGAGACCGGCCGCGAAGGCATCGCCGAACTGCACGCCATCATGCGCCTCTGTGCGGCGGCGGGCTATGGCCACGACCGCATCCGGGCCGACCCCTCGGTGGTGCGCGGCCTCGAATACTATACCGGCCCGGTCTACGAGGCCGAGCTGACCTTCCCGGTCACCAACGAAGACGGCCAGACCGTGCGCTTCGGATCGGTGGCGGGCGGCGGTCGCTATGACGGCCTCGTCGGGCGCTTCCGCGCCGAGCCCGTGCCGGCCACCGGCTTCTCCATCGGCGTGTCGCGGCTGTTCTCGGCGCTACAGCTCACCGGAAGCCCGCTTCTCGAAGGCACCGCGAAGCCCGGCCCGGTGGTGGTGCTGGTCCTCGACCGCGACAACATCGCCGATTACCAGCGCCTCGTGGCGCGCCTGCGTGAGGCCGGCATCCGCGCCGAACTCTATCTCGGCGGCTCGGGCATGAAGGCGCAGATGAAATACGCCGACCGGCGCGGCAGCCCCTGCGCGATCATCCAGGGCTCCAACGAGCGCGAGGCCGGCGAAGTGCAGGTCAAGGATCTGATCGAGGGCGCCAAGGCGGCGGGTGCCATCGCCAGCAACGCCGAATGGAAGGCGGCGCGCCCGGCCCAGTTCTCGGTGAAGGAAGACGAGATGGTCGAGCGCGTCCGCGAGGTGCTGGCGCGGCATTTCTGAGGACGGCTCCGCCCGATCTTTGCGCTCGTTCCCGGCGACCTTCCGCTTCGCTGCAGGTGGCCGGGAAAGGGGCGGGGTCATCCGCCCCGTCGCTGCGATGGGACAGGCCGTGCCGGGCTCGCCATCCCTCGGCCCTCTGTCTTTCCTGGCCGCTTGGACCACAACGGAAGGCGAGCCGGGACCCGCGGAAGAAGGCCCTCGCCATCGTCGGCACGACCGTTGCCAGGACCGGTCACGTCCGGCATTCAGGGCGCGTGACGGCCTCTAGGGCTTCGGGGAGAGTGGGAATGAGACGCTGCGTTCGAATTCTGCCGGGTCTGGCGCTCGGTCTCATGGCCGGTCCTGCCCTCGCCCATACCGGGCAGGGCGATGCGTCGGGCCTCGCCCATGGGTTCCTGCATCCCCTGACCGGTCTCGACCACATGCTCGCCATGGTGGCGGTGGGCCTCGTCGCCGCGCAGGTCGGCGGCCGGGCGATGGTCCTCGTCCCGCTGTCGTTCATCGGCATGATGATGGTGGGCGGCGCTCTCGGCGCGGCCGGCGTGGCGCTCCCGCATGTGGAGACCGCCATCGCCCTGTCCGTGGCCGTGCTCGGTGCCGCCGTCGCCCTGCGGCTGACGATGCCGGTCGCGGCGGCCATGGCCCTCGTGGGTGTCTTTGCGGTGTTCCACGGCCATGCGCACGGCGCCGAAATGCCGGAGGCGGCCTCCGGTCTCGCCTATGGCGCCGGCTTCGTGGCCGCCACCGCCCTGCTTCACGCCGCGGGCCTCGGTCTCGGCCTCGGCATGGGGCGTCTCGGTGAGGGGAATGGGCGTCCGGCCCTGCGTGTCGCCGGCGCCGCTTTCGCCGCCGCCGGCCTCGGTCTCCTGGCCGGCGCTTTCTGAAGCCGGGGCCCTACAGCGTTCGCGCCAGGGCTCCGGCCTCGGCGCGGGCCTGCTCGCGGGATTCCCGGTCGAGATCGGCTCCCATCAGACCCTTCTCCACCGCGATCTGGTGGACATCGGTGATGCCGACCATGCGCAGCCAGGTCGCCATGTAGGTCGATTGGTGATCGTAGATCTCGGCGGGGAAATCCTCGCCGATGGCGACGCCCCGCGCATTGACGACGACCGCCTTCGCCTCGAGCATTCCGTTCTGGCCGCGCTCGTCGAAGGTGAAGAGCAGGTCCTTCTGGGAGACCAGATCGAACAGGTGCTTGAGCTTGTAGGGGATGGTGTAGTTCCACATCGGCACCGCGAACAGGATCAGGTCGGCGGCCTGGAACCTGGCCGCCAGGGCGCGGATGGCGACCCAGGCCTCCTCCTGCGCCGGGCTCAGGACGTCACCCGCCAGCGCCGCGTATTTGCCGGCCAGCGCCTCCCCGTCGAAATCCGGAAGCGGTGTGGTCCAGACGTCGAGTACGTCCACCGTGCCCTCCGGATGTGTCTCTCCCCAGGCATCCAGGAAGGCGCGGGCGACTTCGATCGACGCCGAGCGCTCCTTGCGCGGTGACGCTTCGACGTAGAGCAGATGGGGCATGCACAGGGCTCCAATGGCGGTGAGCGGAGGGATGTATCGCGCATCCCGCTCCGGCCCAGGGGCGGGCCGCTTTCCCGGATGATGCGTGGGGCCATCGCATTCCGTGGACGGACGACCCATGTCAGCGGGACATCGTCATTCGCAGGACAGGCCGATGCACCTCACCGGACTTCACCACCTCACCGCCATCACCGCGCGCGCCGCCGACAACGCGGCCTTCTACACGCGGATTCTCGGGCTGCGTCTCGTGAAGAAGACGGTGAACCAGGACGACGTCTCGGCCTACCACCTGTTCTACGCCGACGGCATCGCCGCGCCCGGCACCGACATGACGTTCTTCGACTGGCCGGCGCCCCCCGAGCGCCGCGGCACCGACAGTATCGTCCGGACGGCGTTCCGCGTCTCGGGCGAGGGGACGATCGCCTGGTGGCACGAGCATCTCGCCCGCGAGGGGGTGACCCACGAAGAGCCGATCCTGCGCGACGGCCGCCTCACCTTGGATTTCGAGGATGCGGAGGGCCAGCGTCTGATGCTGGTGGATGACGGCGGCGCAGGCGACGCCCATCCCTGGCCTGCCGGCCCGGTGCCGGTGGAGCGCCAGATCCGGGGCCTCGGACCGATCCGCCTCAGCCTCGCGCGGATCGGGGCGACGGAGGCCGTGCTCGCCGAGGTGCTCGGCATGAGCCACGCCCGGAGCTATGACATGCCGGAGGGCGAGGTTCGCGTCTGGCAGATGGGCGAGGGGGGCGCGGGGGCCGAGCTCCACCTCTTGGAAGAACCCGGCCTGCCGCCCGCGCGGCAGGGAGCGGGGGCGGTCCACCACGTCGCCTTCCGCATCCCCGATGCGGATTACGGCAGTTGGGCCGACCGGCTGAAGCAGCGCCGCATGCCTTCCAGCGGGCCGGTGGACCGCTATTACTTCCGCAGCCTCTATTTTCGCGAACCCAACGGCATCCTGTTCGAGATCGCCACCGACGGTCCCGGCTTCACCGCCGACGAGCCATTGGAGACTTTGGGCGAGCGCTTGTCCCTGCCGCCCTTCCTCGAAGGTCGACGCGCCGAGATCGAAGCGGGTCTGAAGCCCCTGTGATCGCAAGGTCACCGGACCAGGCAAGTTTCACGAGATGACGAGCGCCGACCCGGATCGGCTGCGGCGGAGCGGCCGATGGAACCGGAGGCGGGCGCTCGGGCCGCCATCACCTGCCTCGTCGGCGCGATGTCGCTCGAACGAAGCCGCGAACGGGCCATTCGATGCGCCCGCTGCATTCCAAAGGAAAGCATCGCCCCGATGGGCGATGATCCCCTCGTCTGCATGCAGCCCCTGGCAGGTAGATCGGGCCGGCTCTGCCGGTGATCGTGCCCACCCCCAGACAACTGCACCATGCTAGCGATACGATCTTACTCCCCTATAGCGGCTGATTCTGAAGATGGTGGAGCCGGGATTCGGACAGGAAGAGAATTGGACTATAATATAGCTTGAATCTTACGGATTACACTGTTGAATGTAGTTTTCATTCGAAATCGACTCCAATTAACGAATGTTTAGTTTGTATTCGTGATAATGGACAACGGAGGCGAAACCTCCCGTCGGCAAGAGCAGTAAACAGGCCCCCGACACCCTCCCGTCCTATCGAAATCCAGGCTGAACGATGTCGAAGTTATCGATCGCAAAGAAGTTGGGATTGTTCTCAGGTCTCGGAATTCTACTGGCGGTTGGATTGGTCGCCAACCAGTGGATGGGCAACCAAAGGATCACTCAATCGATCGAAGCCGTCAGTCGGGAGCAGACGATCCTCGACGGCATCAAGAACGCGCAGCTCGCCTTGTCCCAGATCCAGGTCGCCGTCCGCGACGCGCGCCTGTCCGAAGCGGAGGAGACCTACAAGGAGGCCGTCGGCCGGATCCGAACGAGCTTCGATTCAGCCCATGAGGGACTCAAGGCACCGATCCGTATCGCCCTGAAGCCCGACGTCCTCAAGGACATCGATGCCGGGCTGGCGCAGTTCACGGAACTCGCCCTCAAGTCGGCGGCCACCATCACGTACGACCAGGGTCGCAAGAGGATCGACGAGGCGGCCCTGGCGGTGGCGGGGGAACAGCGGAATGGCGCCCGCAGGAAGGCGCTCCTCGCCATCGAACAATCGCTGTCCAATGCGCAGCGCTTCACGGACGAGGCTCGGCTGTCGTCGATGGGCGCCGTGGAAACCGCGAGCGTGCTGGGCCTCGTGATCGGAGCCGTGGCGATCCTCCTTCAGGGCGGGTCGGCCCTCTTCTCCATGCTGACGGTTGCCCGTCCGATCCGCGGAATGACGGACGCTATGAACCGGCTCGCCGCTGGCGATGTCGAAGTCTCGATCCCGGACCGGACACGCACGGACGAACTCGGTGCCATGGCGGGCGCGGTGCAGGTGTTCAAGGACGGCATGATCCGCAACCGCGCCCTCGAGATCGAAACCGAGCGCCTGCGCCTCGCCGCGGAGACGGAACGCAAGGTCGGCATGCATACCCTGGCCGACGAGTTCGAGGCGGCGGTCGGTGGGATCGTGAGCATGGTGTCCGCGGCGGCCACCGAGATGCAGGCCACGGCCTCGCAGCTGACGGCCTCCGCCGAGGAGACGTCGGCGCAGTCCAGCGCGGTCCTGACGGCCGCGGAGGAAGCCTCGGCCAACGTCACCGCCGTGGCCGGTTCGGCCGAGGAGCTTGGTGCCTCTGTGGCGGAGATCGGCCGACAGGTCGCACGTTCGGCGGAGATGACGGCCGCCGCCGTCCGCGAGGCGGAGCAGACCGCACTTGCGGTCGCGGAGCTCCGTGAAGTCGCCGCCAGCATCGGCGACGTCGTGAACCTCATCTCCAACCTCGCCGGCCAGACAAACCTCCTCGCTCTCAATGCGACGATCGAGGCGGCGCGGGCCGGAGAGGCGGGCCGGGGCTTCGCGGTGGTCGCCTCGGAGGTGAAGGAACTCGCCAACCAGACCGCCAAGGCGACGACGGAAATCTCCGCGAAGATCGCGGCGATCCAATCCTCGACCCGCCAGGCGACCAGCGCCATCGACGGGATCTCCTCGACGATCCACGGGATCGACGAGACGGCCGCCGTCATCTCCGCATCGGTCTCGCAGCAGGGTGCCGCGACCCGGGAGATCGCGGGCTCGGTGGCGCAAGCCTCCATCGGCACCGGCGAGGTCAGCGCCAACATCACCGGCGTCGCCCGAGCGGCGCAGGAAACCGGCGCCAGCGCCGGCCAGGTGTTCTCCGCCTCGTCGGAACTGGCACGGCAGGCCGAACGCCTGAGCTTGGAGGTGCAGAAGTTCCTCCACACGGTCCGCGCCGCCTGAGCCGAAGCCCATCGCACCTGTCCCGTCCGGAGCCATGAGCGCCGCCCGCCTCGCGTTGAGGCGGGCGGCGTCACCCTGTCCGGCCCCCGACCGTTCCATCCCGGCGGACGCTCACCGGAATGCGCGCCGAACCCCACTTCCTGCGTGTCTTGTCGCATCGTCACGAGCCGGAATCGGCACGAGGTCGCATCCCCCGTGGCGGCGATGCCTCAAGTCAGAGCGATTCCAGACAGTTGGCGGTTTCGCTGCCTGCGCGCCTGCTATGCCTTGACGGGCGCGCCGCAGGTGCGAGAAGACCCGGCTGAAAGCCGAGATTCGCAAGCGAAGTTTGAGACGGACCCGTCGATGAGCAAGTTCAACGAGGAGCGTGTGTTGAGCGTCCACCATTGGACCGACACGCTGTTCTCCTTCCGCACGACCCGCGATCCCGCGTTCCGCTTCCGCAACGGCGAGTTCGTGATGATGGGCATCGAAGTCGAGGGCCGGCCCCTCCTTCGCGCCTACAGCGTGGTCTCGGCCAATTACGAGGAGGAACTCGAGTTCTTCTCGATCAAGGTCGAGAACGGTCCGCTCACCTCGCGGCTGCAGCACCTCAAGGTCGGCGATCCGATCATGGTCGGCAAGAAGCCCACCGGCACTCTGGTGCTCGACAACCTCCTGCCGGGCAAGAACCTCTACCTTCTCGGCACCGGCACGGGCCTGGCCCCGTTCATGTCGATCATCAAGGACCCGGAGACCTACGAGCGTTTCGAGAAGGTCGTCCTCGTCCATGGCTGCCGCCAGGTCTCCGAGCTCGCCTATGGCGAGACGATCACGCAGGACCTGCCGAATCACGAGTTCCTCGGCGAGGTCATCACAGCCGGCCTGATCTATTACCCCACCGTCACCCGCGAGCCCTTCCGCAACCGAGGCCGGATCACCGACCTGATGACCTCCGGCAAGCTGTTCGAGGATATCGGTCTGCCGCCGATGTCCGTCGAGAACGACCGCTTCATGCTGTGCGGCTCGCCGGACATGATCCGCGACACCCGCCAGCTCCTCACCGATGGGGGCTACGAGGAGGGTAATCACGGCGAGGCCGGCCACTACGTCATCGAGAAGGCCTTCGTCGAGAAGTGAGCACGCGTGCCCGCGCCGTCTTCGTCGCCGGCGCCGGGACCGAGATCGGCAAGACCTACGTCACCGCTTCCCTGACGCGCGCCCTGCGCCGCCGGGGGAACGACATTTCGACCCTGAAGCCGCTGGCGAGCGGTGTGCCGCCTTTCGGCGAACCGTCGTTTCGCGAGAGCGACACGGCGATCCTTCTGGAAGCCCAGGGATTGGCGGTGACGCCCGAGACGGTGGAGGCCTGCTCGCCCTGGCGCTTTCTCGCACCGCTCGGCCCCGATCTCGCCGCCGCGCGCGAAGGGCGGAGCCTGCACCTCTGCGACCTCGTCGGCTGGTGCGAGGACCGGATCCAGGATGCGGATCCGGAGACGATCCTCGTCTTCGAGGGCGTCGGCGGCCTGATGAGCCCGGTGACGGCGGCAGCGACCGGTCTCGACTGGCTCAGGGCCCTGGCCCTGCCGACGATCCTCGTCTCCGGCAGCTATCTCGGGGCGATCAGCCACGCGCTCACAGCGGCGGAGACCCTGCGCTGTCACGGGCAGACGCTGCTCGGTGTCGTCGTCTGCGAAAGCCTCGGCGCGCCGACGTCGCCAGAGACGGTCGCGGCCGCCATCGCCCGTCATGTGCCGGCTCCGGTCCACTGCATCGCCCGCGACGGCGAATGCCCGGAGGCCTTGGTGCGGCTGGTCTAGGCCTTACGACAGGACGCAGCGAGAGAAACCTCGATGACGAATCCGGCCATCGACGTCTCCTAAAAATCTGGAATTCCCGCCGATCGTGACGATCGAACAAGGCGTTCATCGCCAAGACGTCGTACGGAGTTCGGTCTCACCTTTGCCGATCTCTGTTGCCGATATGGCAGGCGAGCGGGCAGGCGTCATCGATGCGAGGGGGCAAGGCTTCCTCACCTCTCCGTGACTCATGAAATCCCTCCCTGGACGGTGGAGCCACCACCGCTAGGTTCGGTCAGGCGGTGACCCGAGCGCATCCGGGCTGCCCGTGGAAGGAAACGCCCCTTTGGCCCAACTCGTATCCGCCCATGGGGCTTCGGCGGAGCGCGCGGATCCTCCGCGCGCCGGCCTGCCTCTTCTCCTCGGGGCGCTCGGCATCGTCTATGGCGATATCGGCACCAGCCCGCTCTACGCCTTCAAGGAAGCCGTGCGGGCGGCCTCCGGCGGCGGCCCGCCCCAGGCCATCGCCGTGGTCGGTGCGGTGTCGCTGATCTTCTGGGCCCTGATCCTCATCGTCTCGCTGAAATACGCGGTGCTGATCCTGCGTGCCGACAACAGGGGCGAGGGCGGCATCGTCGCCATGCTGGCACTGCTCGGCGCCCGTCATGCCAGGCCCGGCACGCGTCAGGCCGCGCTCCTCGTGGTCGGCCTCGTCGGCGCGGCCCTGCTCTACGGCGACGGCGCGATCACCCCGGCGATCTCGGTTTTGAGCGCGGTGGAGGGGCTCAAGGTGGCGGCCCCCGGCCTCGACCATGCCGTCCTGCCCATCACCATCGCCATCCTGGTCGGGCTGTTTCTGGTGCAGAGCAAGGGTGTCGCCTTCATCGGCCGCATCTTCGGCCCGGTGATGGTGGTGTGGTTCGTCGTCCTGGCGCTCCTTGGCCTCGGTGGCATCTGGCACGCGCCTCAGATCCTGGGTGCCCTCAACCCCTGGCGCGCGGTGGATTTCCTGGTCCATGCCGGCTGGCACGTGAGCTTCGCCATGCTGGGCGCGGCCTTCCTCGCGGTCACCGGGGGCGAGGCGATGTATGCCGATCTCGGCCATTTCGGCGACAGACCCATCCGCCTCGCCTGGTTCGGCCTCGTCCTGCCGGCCCTCGTCATCCACTATTTCGGCCAGGGCGGCCTGCTGCTGGTGGAGCCCGACGCGATCGAGAACCCGTTCTACCGCCTCAGCCCGGACTGGGCCTATTACCCGCTGATCGCTCTCGCGACGCTGGCCACCGTCATCGCCTCTCAGGCCATCGTGTCGGGCGTGTTCTCGCTCACCCAGCAATCGATCCAGCTCGGCTTCCTGCCGCCCATGCGGGTGATCCACACGGCGCGCGAGGAGCGTGGGCAGATCTACGTGCCGGTGATCAACTGGCTGATGGCGGCCGCGACTCTCACGGCCGTCCTCACCTTCGGTTCCTCCGACAAGCTGGCCGGCGCCTATGGCATCGCCGTGTCGTCGCTCATGGCGATCACCACCCTGCTCGCCGCCCTGGTGGCGTTGAAATGGGGCTACAACCCCGTCGCGGTCTTCGCGGTCAACGGCTTCTTCCTCGCCATCGATCTCGTCTTCCTCGGCGCCAACAGCGTGAAGCTGTTCGAGGGCGGCTGGTTTCCCCTGGTGCTGGCCGGCTTCGTCGCCTTCCTGATGCTCACCTGGCGCAAGGGCAACCTCCTGGTGGAGGAGGCCCGCGCGTCGTTGCGGCAGCCCGAGGCGGAGTTCATCGAGCAACTGCGCCGCGCGCCGCCGATCACCCTGCCGGGCAACGCGGCCTTCCTGTCCTCGGCCACGAGCGGCATTCCGCTCCACCTGTCGCGTTTCGTCGAGCGCAGCCGTGCCCTGCACAAGCGCATCCTGCTCGTCACCGCGCTCTACGAGGAGGCGCCGAGCGTGCCTCGGACCGAGCGCGCCGAGGTGACCGAGATCACCCCGGACATCTTCCGCCTCGTCCTGCATTACGGCTTCATGGAGGACGCCTCGATTCCCGACGGACTGCGATGCGCCGTCGAATGCGGGACCCTGCCGAAGGAGTTCCTCGACGACCTGACGATCTTCATCGGCCACGAGACCATCATCCCGAAGAGCGACGACCGGGGCATGGCGACATGGCGTGAGACCATCTTCGCCTTCCTCCTACGCAACGCCGAGACCACCGGCGCGCAATTCTGCATCCCCACTCGCCAGCTCGTGGAGGTCGGCACCGAGATCGAGATCTGACTATTCGGCGTCCGGGCTGCGCGGTATCCGCGCGGCCACGCATTCGCGCATGGCGTCCTCGATCCTGGCGGCCTTGGCGTTGCCGTAGGCGGCGACGTCATCGATGCATTTCAGGAAGTAGCCGGCGGTGAAACTCTCGCTAAGGCTGTTGAACGACTTGCCGAGACGCGAGGCGATCTGCATGCGGTCCATGGCCGTGCCCTTGGTCCATTCCGTGAGCGGGTCGTTCATCGACAGGGCCTGTGCCGGGGCGGATGCCAGGAGCGTCGTCGCCACGAGGACGGCACGGGCAGCTCTCTGGTCGATCATCTCGTATCCTCCCCCCCGATCACGCCGGCTGATCCGCCGTTCCTTCGACACCGGCTTTCCGGGGAATAGTGAAATCTTCTCGTTCAGGCAATAATCTCAAGTCACTGACGCGTTTTGTAGCGTTTTTCATTATAAGTACTTATTATGTAATCTATCGTCCGCCCCTGATATTCTCCTCCCGCGTGGGCTGTTGCTGGAGCGTCGCCGCCGATCCGGTCCGCCCCGCGCCGTCCTCAGGCACGTTGCGCTCGTCACCCTTGCATCCGGCCTCCCGGCACCGCACAGACGCAGACGGCGTCCTTCTCATCTATCCAGCCGGTCGCAGGACCATTTTCCATGACCGACGTCTCACCCGCCCTGGCCTTGCGTCTGCGTCAGCAGGCCCTGCTCTCGGATTTCGGCGTCGAGGCCCTGCGTGCCACCGAGCTGCTGCCCCTGCTGCATCGTGCCGTCGAGCTCTGCGCGGAAGGAATGAAGGCTCAGTTCTGCAAGGCGCTGGAATATTCCAGAGAGCAGGATTGCCTACTGATCTGCGCCGGTGTGGGCTGGAAGGACGATGTCGTCGGCAAGGCCATCATAGGGGCCGATCTCGCGTCCCCGGCGGGCTTTGCCCTCAAGACCGGCCAGCCGGTGATCTCCAATCACCTTCAGGTGGAAACCCGGTTTCGCACGCCGCAGATCATGGCCGACCACGGCATCAAGCGGGCCATCAACGTGCTCATCGCCAACCGCGACGGGCATTACGGCGTGCTCGAAGTGGACGACACCCGCGAGGGCAAGTTCGAGGAGGCGGACATTGCCTTCATGCAGGGCTTCGCCAATCTCCTCGGCGGCGCCATCGAGCGTCAGCGCGGCGAGGCGCGGCTGAAGGCGGCGCTGGAACGGCAGGACCTCCTCTCCCGCGAGATGAGCCACCGGGTCAAGAACAGCCTCGCGGTGGTCGCCGGGTTCCTGGCCCTCCAGGCTCGCGGCTCTGACGACGAGAAGGTGAGGGAGGCCCTGGTCGATGCGCGCACCCGCGTCGAGGCCGTGGCCGCGGTCCACGATCAGCTCTGGCGCCAGCCGACCCTCGGTGCCATCGATATCTCGGGCTTCCTGGAAGCGCTCTGCGGCAAACTTCAGGAGAGCGCCCGGCGCAACGTCATTCGCTGCGAGGCGGTCCGTCTCGACATTCCGGCCGATCTCGCGATTCCGCTCGGCCTCTTCGTCAACGAGCTCGTCACCAACGCGATCAAATACGCCTATCCCGACGGCGAGGGTGAAATCCGGGTCACCGCCTGTCCGCATGAGGAGGGGGGCCTCGTCATCGGCGTCGCCGACGATGGCGCAGGCCTGCCGGACGGGTTCGACCCGACCCAGGCCCGGAGTACAAGCCTCGGCATGCGCATCATCAACAATCTCGGCCGCCAGCTCGGCGGCCCGCTCACCGTGGCGCCCGACGTGAAGGGCGCGCATTTCTCGCTGAGGATGCTCCTGCCCTCATAGCGGAACGCGAACGACGCCCGTCCACTCGAAGCGCCGTTACGATCGATGGAAACGGGCCATGTGAGGCAAGGCCGTCCCCGGATCTGCTTCCGAGGACGTCTTTCCCAGTGCGGGCGCGAATGCCCCCGCTGTCACGCCAGGCCGAGTTTCTGGGCGAGGCCGATGCGCTGGAGCTTGCCGGTGGCGCCCTTCGGGATCTCCTCGAGGAAGATGATCTTGGCCGGCACCTTGAAGGGTGCGAGGCGCTCCGAGGCGAAGCCGCGCAGCTCCTTCTCCGACAGGGCGTCGTGGCCCTCGCGCAGGACGATGGCCGCCACCACGTCCTCGCCGAGTTTGTCGTGCGGCATCGCGAAGGTGATGCACTGGGACACGGCCGGGTGATCCATCAGGATCTCGTCCACCTCGCGCGGGGAGATCTTCTCGCCGCCGCGGTTGATGATCTCCTTCAGGCGCCCGGTGATCGAAAGGTAGCCCTCCGGGGTCAGCGTGCCCTGGTCGCCGGTGCGGAACCAGCCCTGCTTGGTGAAGGCTTCGGCATTGGCCTTCTCGTTGTTCTCGTAGCCGGTCATCACGTTGTCGCCGCGGATCACGATCTCACCGGTCTCGCCGGCGGGCAGGGGCTCGCCGTCATGGTCGACGATGGCGATCTCGGGGCCGGCGGCGAGGCCCACCGAGCCGGCGTAATGCGGCCGGGGCGGCAGCGGGTTCGAGGCCATCTGGTGGGCGGCCTCGGTCATGCCGTAGGCTTCCAGCAGCGGCGCGCCGAACACCTCCTCGATCTCCTTCATCACCTGCGGCGGCATGGAGGAGGAGGACGAGCGGATGAAGCGCAGCGGGTTGGCGGCGATGACCTCCTTGTTGCGGGCGGCGCGGCCCAGGATCGCCTGGTGCATGGTCGGCACCGCCGTGTACCAGGTCGGGCGGACCTCACTCATCCAGCCGAAGAACTTCAGGGCGTTGAAGCCCGGCGTGCAGCAGACCTGCCCGCCCGCCGAGAGCGGCGCCAGGATGCCGGCGATCAGGCCGTGGATGTGGAACAGCGGCATGATGTTGAGGCCGCGATCCTCGGCCGTGAAGGCGAGGGTGGTGCGGATGTTGCGGGCCGAGGCGCAGACGTTCGACTGTTTCAGCGGGACGATCTTCGGACGCGACGTGGTGCCCGACGTGTGGAGAACGAGGCCGATATCGTCGGGATGAGCCGGGCCACCCTGGCTTGCCGGCGTGGCGTCGGATGCGGAAAAGGCGAGGGTGAAGCTGCCCGCGCCCTGCTCGGGCGTCGGGGTCAGGCGCACCACTGGCACGCCGAGCTTCTCGGCCACCGCCACCGCCGGGCTCTGCGAGCCTTCCGCCGCCACCAGCAGCTTGGCGTTGAGATCGGTCAGGTAGAACTCGAACTCGTCTGCCTTGTAGGCGGGGTTCAGCGGCGCCGAGGTGGTGCCCGCCGCGATGGCGATGAAGGCGGCGGCCATTTCCGGGCCGTTGTCGAGCACGATGGCGACCCGGTCGCCACGGCCGATGCCCTGCGCGTTGAGGGAAGCGATGGTGCTCTCCGTGAGCGCCCGCAGGGCCCCGAAGGTCAGGGGAACGCCGCCGGGGCTCGACAGGGCGGTGGCCTCGTCGGCGCCCGCCTGGATTAGGGCGTGCAGGGTGGTTGCGGTCTCGGCCATGGTAGCTGTGTCCTCATCGTCAGTTGCCTTCGGGGAGGAGAAGGCGGTCCGCCGCATGGGGAGCGGCACATGTTCATGCGGACCGGCGGTCGCGGGCGACCGCCGGGGAAACGGTGGTCAGGCCGTCGCGATGGACAGGCGCCCCTGCGCCCGTTCGAGGCTCTGGGACAGCAGCCGCATCAGAGCATAGACGGTGCCGATATGCGGGGTCGGGGTGTCGGTGAGGCGACCGAGTTCGATGATCGAGCCGACGAGGGCTTCGAGTTCGATCGGCCGCCCGGCCTCCACGTCTTGCAGCATCGAGGTCTTGTGCGCGCCGACCTTCTCGGCCCCGGCGATGCGCCGCTCGATCCCGAGCTTGAAGGTGATGCCGAGCTTGTTCGCGATGGTCTCCGCCTCGCGCATCATGTCGGTGGCGAGCGCCCGCGTCTCCGGGAACTGGCAGATATCCACCAGGGTGGCGTGCGAGAGCGCCGAGATCGGGTTGAAGCTGAGGTTGCCCCAGAGCTTGAGCCAGATCTCCGCGCGGATGTCGCTGGTGACGGGCGCGCGGAAGCCCGCCTTGATCAGGAGCTGCGCCAGGGCCTGGACCCGCGGGCTCATGGAGCCGTCGAGTTCGCCGAGACCGAAACGGTGGCCCTCGATCACCTGGACCACGCCGGGTTCGGTGAGGACGGCCGCCGGATAGACCACCGAGCCGATCACATGCTTCGGGTCCAGATACTCCGCGATGAGCCGGCCCGGATCGGCGGTTTCCAGGTGCGTCCCGGCGAGTTCGCCGCCATGGCCACCCGAAAAATACCACCACGGGATGCCGTTCTGCATGGTCACGACGATGGTGTCGGGGCCGATGAGGTGGTGCAGGTCGGCCGCGATCGGCCCGACCTGATGCGCCTTCACGGTGAGAAGCACCACGTCGTGGACGCCGGCCTCCTCCATGGACTTGGTGGCCGTGAGGTTCTTCACGTGGATCTCGGAGCCGTTCTCCTCGATCAGGCGCATGCCGTTGGAGCGGATGGCATCGAGATTGGCCCCGCGTGCGATGAAGGTGACGTCCTCGCCGATATTCGCGAGGCGAACCCCCAGAAATCCGCCGATGGCGCCTGCGCCGACGATCGCGATGCTCATGCTGGTATCCTCATTGTCCGGATGTCGTGTCGGTCTGGTCTGTACGGCTCAGGAGAAGCGGTTCGACAGGATTCCGATCCCCTCGATCTCCACCTCGACGGTGGCGCCCTTCGGGATCGGGCCGGAACCGTTGGAGGTGCCGCAGGCGATGACGTCGCCGGGCTCCAGCGTCATGCCCCGCGAGATCATGGCGACGATCTCGTGCGGGCGGAAGATCATGTCCGAGAGGGGATAGGTCTGGCGCTCGCGCCCGTTCACCCGCACCTTCACCGAGAGCGCCTCGGGGTCGAGATCGGTGGCGATGGCCGGGCCGAAGGGACCGAACCCGTCCAGTCCCTTGGAGCGCGTCCATTGGGCGAAGCTCGGATCGGCCTTCAGGATCTCCAGCGCGGTCACGTCGTTGACGCAGGTGTAACCGAAGATGTGGCCGGCCGCCTCGTCCGGTGTGAGGTCGCGCGCGCTCCGGCCCGCCACCTTGCCGATGACGATGCCGAGCTCGCCCTCGAACAGGATACGACCGGCGCAATCCGGCACCGCGATCTCGGCGCCGCTCGGGCGATAGGTATTGGCCGGCTTCAAGAGGAACAGCGGGGCGACGGGCGGGGTCAGCCCCTGCTTCTCGGCCATGGCGGAGAAGTTGTTCCACAGCGCGATGACCTTGCTCGGCCGGCAGGGCAGGTCGAGGACCACCTCGGCGAGGGGCAGGATCTCTCCCGTCGCCCGGGGCGCGTCGAACAGGTCGCCCTCGTGGACAGTGACCTGCTCTCCGTCGAGGCGGCCGAAACCGGCGCGTCCGTCGTGGGTGTATCCGATCCAGCGGGCCATGGTTCAGATGCTCCGGGCAACGATACGGGCACGCCAGGGCTTCAGCAGCACGATGGCGAGGAGGGAAGCGAGGATGTTGGCGCCTGCGGCGACGAGGAAGACGCCGTCCCAGCTGTTTGTGGCCTGCTGGAGGTAGTTGGCCACGGGCACGAGAAGCGCGGCGGTGCCCTTGGCGGTGTAGAGCAGGCCGGCATTGG